>JAATFQ010000180.1 GCA_015655115.1 Sphingobacteriales bacterium | reverse complement strand
GACTGATCGTCCATTGTGCGTGTATCCTCCGTGTAAAGTCCGACTTAAATGCCACTTTTTCAGCTAGCTAAAAAGAGTCGGACTCTAGTCGGACTCAACTGGGAGAATACACGGACCTTGCCAAACTGGGTTGACACGCATCAGCACAGCGGGCCGACTGGAAAAAAAAGGAAAAAACATGAAAAATTTAACAATAGTAATGAAATATACTTATCTGCTATTAAAATTTATTTTTTATGTTTTAGATTTGTTTAAATTAAAAAATAATTACTATGGCAAAATTTGATGGAAAATTCCTTCGTGGAATAATCGGACCTGTTGTTTTAAGGAAATCGGGCAACAGGCAGCAGGTGGTACCTAAGACACCGAAAGGTAAAGTAAAACAGTCGGCAGCTACCAAGCGAGCATCCAGCACTTTTGGCATGGCAAGTGGGCTGAGCGGGCAGATCAGGACAGTTTTGAAAGAAGAGGCATCCATTGCAGGCGATGGCTCTGTGCATGCACGGCTAAGTAGTAGCCTGAACCAATTGTTAATGCGGGCGCGCGACCCCGTCACCAGGCAGTACCACTTCGTGGCAGATAGCTTTCAGGCACTGGCAGGTTTTGAATTCAATTCAGCGCGCAGGCTGGCGGACAAACTACCGGGGAGGTTGGAGTTGAGTTTGGATGATGGTTTACTACATGTAGATTTCCCTAAGGGGGAGCAGCCGCGCAAGCTGAAGTTTGTAAAAGGTGCCAATGCCTGCAAATTGACGTTAAGCGTAGCGCTCTTTCGATTGGCAGAGGGACTAGTTGGAAGAGTTGCAGAACGGCGGTCGCTGATGGTCGAAAAAGAAACATTTGATCTAAGTGGAGCGTCATTTTCATTTGAAATCCCCAATGACTGCCTTTACCTGCTGTTAGTGAGTATGGAATATTACAAAGGGCAATTCCCTATTGTTGATGTAGGGCAGAATACCGGGGCGGTTTACCATGCCCAGGTAGTCAAAGGAGAGTATAGCCAGGGAAAGAGATTTTTATGGGCAGAAAGTGGTCTGTATTTCAAGTGAAGCCAGGGAAACTGAACAATAGATTTTATCAACACACCTTTATTGGGCCGCATCACAAGCTGATGCGGTTCTTTTTGGGTACTAATTTCATGTTCAGACTGGAGAAATTCACCAAACACATGAAGAATTTGACAATGACTGGTTGACTATCAGTGGAATATGAATTTATGCTGTACGTTTGACCAACGAATTTAGCCTACCGGTAGTAAAGACGTTCAATTAACAGATTTATCCAAATTTTAAATTTAAAACAATGGGAATTATTAAAGACGGAATACTAGGAAGTATTTCAGGATCAGTATGGCTTTCCTCCAGCAAAATGATGATTTTGATTTTGAAGAAGCATCTCAGAAGAACTCAAAATCTATAGAACGATGGAGAAACGCTGGCATACTGCCGAAAAATAAAGTTAGCGGCAGTTATTACTACCGTTGGGAGGATATCCAGACACTGGTTCGCAAATTGAATGACAAAGGTAAAAAATAATTGTTTATGAGAATTAAGCTATATATTGAAACAATAAAGCCTCTCCCAGATTCAGGGAGAAGCTTTTTATATAGTTTTTCTGATAGACTATTCTCCGCGTTTCCGCTCATTGTCTTTATTCGAAGTTTGGTCAGAACGCTGACCACCACCGTTAGTTATTCCTTGTTGTTTTTTATCGTTTTTCACATCGTGGTGTGCACGGTCAGCTGTTGGATTACCTTGCCCGTTTACTGAATGTTTTGAATCTTGTTGATTTTTCATAACTGTAATTTTTGTTTATGTAATGAAACATTGTCAAATAGATACTCATATAACAGGTTACTCGTATTTATGTTTTAATTTGAAGTAGTTTACTTAGCTCTGGAACCCCTGCCTAAAGGAAAACAGTATCGAACCATCTTCTCGATATTCCGGTTGGTAGGGTATGCTATGGCACAGTTCAGGAAATACGAGCTGCTCTAATAACTGATGCAGGACGATTTAATCCGACAGGAAGGTTTTGTTAGAAAACGCTTGTAATGATTGTTCAACTAACGTAAAACTGCATACCAAAACGGTGTATTCCAATTTAATTATATATAATTGAGCTTTCTTTAGTAAGTTTAATACAAGTATTCAATTAATATAATGACAAATGAATCCCCTCTAACTGATAAATTGCTGCTGTCTAAAGTTGCAGAAGGGGATCAACAGGCTTTTCGTATTATTTATGAAAAATATAGCCGTCGTGTATACTTGTTCTCTATGAGTATCCTCAATTCTGAACCGCATGCCGAAGAAGTAATGCAGGAAGCGATGCTGAAAATATGGCTGATGGCTGCTGAATTGAACAAAATTGAAAATCTTGAAGCATATCTAAGAAGATTAACACGTAACCGTTCTTTAAACGTGTTGTCCCGGATGGAGTTGGAATTTAAAACCAATGTGGAACGTGGCCATAGTTGGGAAGATATTGATAACGCAACAGAAGAAGAAATTCTTCTCAACGACACACGTAAAGTTATCCAGGCCGGGATTGATGCTTTGCCTCCCCAGCAAAAAAAGGTATATCAACTTTGCCAGCAGGAAGGACTGAAATACGATGAAATTGCTCAGCAACTAAACCTTTCTCCGTCAACAGTGCAGACACATATGAAACTTGCTGTAAAATTCCTTCGCAATTATGTACGTAATCACACAGATTTAGCCGCACTACTAATTATTTTCAAAATATTTTAATATTCGTTACCTGAATTCCCTGTTCCAGCTGTCTTTATAATAAAGGGCCTGAGTTTTTTTTGTTGTAAATCACCAGAAAACATGCTTTATAAAAATGTCAGCGCTCTATTTTGGGTGATACATCACATTATTTAAGAAAAGGATCTTACTATTTGAGAAATGGATAGCACAAGGATTATATATTTACATCAGCAATATCTAAATGGTACAATTACCGCTGAAGAGTGGATCGAATTTAAAGGTATTCTTACCCATAAGGATACTGAGGATTTATTCTCAGCCTTTCTGGATTCCAACTGGGATAATATTCCAGCTGAAGAAATAGAGAATGTAGAAAAAAGCAGATTTGAAAAGGTTTACAATTATATTATTAGTCACCAACATCCAGCTAATGAGCATGCTGACATATATCAGGACAAGTCAACATTTAAGGTGCACAAGCTCTGGCCGCGTATGGCTGCTGCAGCCGCTATTATCCTTTTGATAGGTGCAGGAATCTTCTTTTATGGAAATCAAAGCGTACCGGATATAAAGTATGCAAATGATATCGCCCCGGGAAAGAATACTGCCACATTAACACTTGCCAATGGTAAGAAGATCATTTTATCCGATGCGGTAAACGGTCAACTTGCAGAAGAGTCTGGCGTGAGGATTACAAAAACAGCCAAAGGCCAGATCATTTATGAGATAAAAGATCAACAATTAAGTAAGGCTGATGTCTTGAATACGTTGTCAACAGCGAGGGGCGAGACCTATCAGGTACGCCTGCCTGATGGTTCTGTGGTATATTTGAACGCAGAATCATCCTTAAAATATCCGGCGTCATTTGCCGCAAATAAGCAACGCAGGGTAGAGCTAACCGGCGAGGCTTATTTTGAAGTAGCTAAAGATAAATTGCATCCGTTTATAGTAGCCACGAGCAAGCAGACGGTGGAGGTATTGGGTACACATTTCAATATCAATTCTTATGCAAATGAGCCAGGCACGAAAACAACACTATTGGAAGGATCTGTGTTAATTACCCCGCAGGCAACAGGAAATGCCGGTTCAGTATTAAAACCTAACCAGCAGGCATTTCTCAACGGTAATGCCATTCAGGTAAAACAAGTTGATGCCCGCACGGCAGTCGACTGGAAAAACAACGAGATCGTCTTCAATGGCGAAAGCCTCGAAATTATCATGCGTAAAGTTTCCAGATGGTACAATGTAGAGGTTGTGTATGAAAATGAGGGTTTAAAGAACCAGCCCTTTGGGGGAGAAGTATCCAGGTTTGCCAATGTATCTGAAGTGCTTGATGTATTGGAATTGACAGGATTTGCACACTTTGATATTAGAGGAAGGAGGATTATTGTAAAGGAATAGCTACCGTCATATACAGTAATCCGTAAAATAAAATATGGCCAGAAGTGCTTGCAACACAACTGGCCAAAGCCTGGATTACATCAATAAAATTGGAATATTATCAACTTAACCACATTGTGTTCCTGAACTCCTTAGAAAAGACCTGAACACCATGTGAAAAACCAGAAAACAAATGTATAAAAATTATACTAAGGAACTTGGTATGCCCCGGAAGCATATCTATAAATTACTGCTGATTATGCGACTGACCGCCGTAATATTAATAGCCACATTTATGCAGGTAAGCGCAACCGGCCTTGCCCAGACGCTTTCGTTCAAAAAAAATAAGACTACCTATAAAGAGGTGTTCACTGAAATTAAAAGTCAGCTTGGATATAACGTGGTATGGCTTGCCAATAAGTTTGATGAAAAGAAAACTGTTGATGTGAATTTTAGCAACGCATCTCTGGAAAGTGTTTTAAACAAAACGCTTGAAGGATTGCCAGTATCTTACACCGTAAAGAATAAGACCGTTGTTTTAAAGGTGAACGAGGAAGTGTCTTCCTTTCGGAAAAGGTTGGCCTCTTTGTTTGCTGATATTGACGTGCACCTTCGCGTGGTGGATAGTAAAAGAAATCCGCTAGCAGGTGCATCTGTTTCCTGGAAATCTGCTAAAGGTGGTTTTACCACAAACGCTGACGGGGAGTTTACCTTCAGGGGAATGGACGAAAATGCCGTACTTACCATCTCTTATGTAGGCTATATTACGCAAAGTCTTAAAGCCAAACCGGATATGGGCACGATCGTACTGCAACTGGAAGATTCTAAACTGGATGAAGTACAGGTAATAGGGTATGGTACAAATACAAGAAGGTTTAGTACGGGATCAGCGACAACAGTGACAGCCGAAGACATTGCTAAGCAACCTGTGACCAACTTACTCCTTGCTTTGCAGGGCAGGGTTCCGGGATTGGTAGTTACGGCAGGTGCCGGTGTACCGGGAGCATCTGCACGGATACAGATAAGGGGACAGAATTCCCTGAAAACAAGCTCTTCCAATGGGGATGCTACTCCATATGATCAGCCCTTGTTTATCATAGATGGGGTGCCTTATGCCCCGCAGAATAACAATTCCAATCTGTATAATGCTCTGGGACAGTCTATGAACAGTAATACGCAATTGGGCTTTAGTCCTTTTAACAGCATTAATCCTGCAGATATTGAAAGTATTACTGTGCTGAGAGATGCCGATGCGACTTCAATTTATGGTACTCAAGGCTCCAATGGTGTGATATTGATTACTACCAAGAAAGGTAAGGCAGGTAAGATTAGCTTGAGTGCTAACGTAAACCGAAGTGTAAATAATGTAACCAAACCGTTGCAGATGCTAAATACACAGCAATACCTGGATCTTAGACATGAGGCAGCAGCAGCTGACGGGCTGACGACAGAAATGATGGATAACTATACTTTTCCTGATCTGCTGGTGTTTGACCAGAACAAAAATACTGACTTTTATAAGGACTTTTTTGGCGGCACAGCAAGCATTACTGATGCTCACGCTACACTATCAGGAGGCTCAAATGCAACCACTTTTGTTGTTAGTGGCGGTTATACCGACTCACGGTATAATTTTCCCGGCGATTACGCGGATAAAAGATATACTCTTCATAGTAATATTCACCACAGTGGCTTAAATGAACGGCTTACAGTGGATTTCGGAACGGATTATTCTTATGACCGTAACAATACTTCGGGTAACCCTAATCTGGCTAACGCTTACCTTACACCTCCCAATATGCCTGATCTGTTAGACGGAAAGGGAAACCTGGTATGGAATTACCAGGGACTGGATATTTCCAGCTATCAGCAGTATGCTTATCTCAGGCAAACCAGTCTCCTGGAATCTTATAACCTGAATAATTCACTGAGGGCGAAATATAAGATCATCGACGGACTGTTCTTAAGTGCTAATATGGGCTATAGCCGCTTTAGCACGATACAATATCAAGCTGTTCCGAAGTCGACACAGAATCCGCTCTATAATTCACCATCTACTACTACCTTCGGAAATACGGCGTTACAGACGATCAATATTGAGCCACAAATAGACTATGTACGGAAAATTGGGAAAGGTACGCTTAGTGCTTTGCTTGGAGGCTCTTATAAAAAGAACATGAAGAATATCAGCTCTATATTCGCTTATGGATATGCCAATGAGTCTATGCTAGGTTCTGTAAACGGTGCAACAAATGTGAGTGCTACAGATGACAATGCGATATATAAATATGCTGCGGTGTTCGGGCGACTAAATTACCAGTATGACGGTAAGTATATTATTAATGTGACCGGCAGAAGGGACGGATCGAGTAACTTCGGGCCGAACCGTCAGTTTGGTAATTATGGATCTGCCGGACTTGGCTGGATTTTCTCTGAAGAGGAAGGTTTTAAAGAGGCATTGCCATTTCTGAGTTATGCCAAACTTACGGGAAGTTATGGTACAACGGGGAGTGACGGCATTGATGGTTACAAATATCTTTCTTACTGGAAATCTATTACCGATGTGAATACCTTTCAGGGAATCAGACCCTTGCAGGTGCTCAATGCATATAATCCTGACTATAGCTGGAGCCTGAAGAAAACACTGAACCTTGGCGTTGACCTCGGATTCTTTGATAACCGTGTGCTGCTGAATGCTACCTGGTACCAAAGCAGAACAGGTAACCAGCTCATCAATTATACATTACCTACACAAACAGGATTTAATTCTGTACTGGCAAACTTCGATGCAACTGTACAAAATAGTGGCCTTGAATTTAGCGTTAGCTCAACAAACATTAAGTCGCGCGGATTTACCTGGACTACTGCATTTAATATCTCGACCAACAGAAATAAACTGATTGCCTTTGATGGTATCGAAACATCTCCTTATGCGAATATCTATAAGATCGGTGAACCAACAACTACAGTTTTTGGCTACCAGTATAAGGGAGTGAATCCTACCACCGGGGTGTTTGAATTCTATAAAGCCAATGGCGAAACAACATACGATCCTGTATATGGTGTAGCAGCACAGGGTGGCGATATGGTGCCTATCGCCGATACGCAACCTAAATTCTTCGGCGGGCTCGGTAATACATTCACCTATAGAGGCATCAGTCTGACAGCTTTTTTCGAATTCAAAAAGCAAACCGGACTTAACTATCTATATAGCATTTATAGCCAAAGTCCTCCGGGTAGCTATATAAATCTTCCGGTACAGGCATTGGACCACTGGAAAAATCTAGGTGATGCGTCTGATATGATGCGACTGACTACCGGCTATGATTATTATGGCGCTGCGTCTTCATTTGTGAATTCTTCTGGTGCGTTTAGCGATGCTTCATATATACGTTTAAAAACTTTATCTCTTGATTATACGCTGCCGGACCACTATCTGAGTAAGGCGAATCTGAGGAACGTACGTGTATTTATGAATGCTCAAAACCTGCTGACCATCACAGGTTATAAGGTAGGCGACCCAGAAATGGCTGGAAACTTATACAGTTTTCCACTGCAGCGTACCTTATCTTTTGGTCTATCTTTTAACCTATAATTGTTAAATCATATGAAATCTATCATATCTTCAAATGCTGTACGCCTGCTGGTCATCCTTTTTATTGTAGGGTGCAGCAGTTCATGTAAAAAGCTTATAGAAATTCCGGCTAACCCTTCCAATGAAATCCCATCCTCCCTTGTGTTCGCCGATAGTGCCACTGTAATGACTGCGATTGCGGGCGTTTACAATAACTTTGGCGCCGCAAGCGGTTCAAAAAACTTTTTGAGTGGTACGGTAACCCTTTTTGCTGGTCTCTCATCAGATGAGATCGCTGTGGGACAGGCAGATGATTTATCTCTTTTACAGTTCTCTAATAATGCTTTACAGAGCAATAATTCGGAGTTGTCTGATTTATGGGATAAACCATATGCGGGTTTATATCAGGTAAATGCCTGCTTAGAGGGAGTCAATTTGAGCACCGGTCTAAGTGCTACGTTAAAAAAGCAACTTACCGCTGAACTGAAAGTAGTGCGTGCCCTTTATTATTTTAATATGGTCAACCTGTTCGGGCCTGTCCCTCTGATTACCTCTACTGATTACAATTCGACCTCAAAACAGCCGAGAACTGCTGTTGATGAGGTATATAAGTTGATCATCGCTGATCTTACCGAGGCACATAATGATTTGGGAACCAGTTATCCATCTGCTTTACGTGCAAGACCGAACGTTTATACTGCTGCAGCATTGCTGGCTAAAGTATATTTATACCGGGGAGACTGGCAAAAGGCGGAGGATATGACAACTGAGGTGATTTCTTCAGGGGCTTTCGGACTGGAAGAAGATTTAAATAATGTCTTTTTATCGGGTAGCAACGAAGCAATTTGGCAGATCCCTGCAAATGGACAGTATAGTCAGACGCCTGAAGCAGGCGAGTTTATTCCTTATTATCCGGGAATGGTCCCTATTTATCCCTTAACAACTTTTCTGCAGCAGTCTTTTGAAACAGGGGATCAGCGTTTTCAGAACTGGATTGGCCTGAGCGAGGTGGATGAAAATTCTGATGGCAGTGTGATAACTCCTTACTATTATCCGGCGAAATATAAAAACAGGGATGCTGCCAGCGCAACGACTGAAAGTTATATGATACTGAGATTTGCTGAACAATATCTGATCCGCGCCGAAGCCCGCGCTAGATTAGGTTCAGCGCGTGACGCCATTGCGGATGTCGATATGATCCGCCTGCGTGCAGGACTGAAAAGAAGTACAGCCGTATCGCAAACGGATGTTATTGCTGCCGTAATGCATGAGCGTCAGACAGAACTTTTCTGTGAATGGGGTAACCGATGGTTTGACCTGAAAAGAACAGGCACGGCAGATGCCGTTTTAGGGGCGGAAAAGACGGGGTGGCAGGCTACCGATGCGCTGTATCCCATCCCTTTCCAGCAGCGGCAGTCTAATCCGGCACTCACGCAAAACCCAGGTTACAACTAATTTAATCATTCTAACATAAGATATCCCGTACCGGCACAATCGTGCTGGAAGGGGATATCTATTGTCTAAAATTACATGCCAATGAACAGCCAAATCTTAAAAATCGAACATCTTTCCCATAAATACAATACCGCCTGGGCTATCCAGGATATCAACCTGGAAATCAATCAGACAGGAATTGTAGGTCTGCTGGGATCAAATGGCGCAGGGAAGTCTACTACTATGAATATTATGTGCGGTGTATTAAACCATACCAAAGGCACTGTCTCCATAGATGGTATTGACATGCGTAAGCATCCCGAAGAAGCTAAAATGCGCATCGGGTTTTTACCACAGCAAGCGCCTTTATATCTGGACTTTACAGTGGATGAATATTTAGGCTACTGTGCATCGCTGCGCCTGATACCGGACGATAAGGTAAAAGCTGCTGTGGAAGAGGCAAAAGAGCGCTGTGGGCTTACTCATTTTAGTAACCGGCTGCTAAAAAACCTATCCGGTGGTTACCGCCAGCGTGCAGGCATTGCCCAGGCGATTATTCATCATCCTAAACTGGTGGTGCTGGATGAGCCTACAAACGGGCTTGATCCCAACCAGATTGTCGAAGTGCGCGCCCTGATCAGGAATATTGCCCAGGAGCGTGCTGTTATTTTCTCTTCGCATGTATTGTCTGAAGTACAGGTGTTATGTAATGATATCACTATGATTGAGGGTGGAAAGATCGTTTTTGCCGATAGCATGAATGCTTTCAATAATTATGTAGAGCCACATAGTGTTATTGTGCACCTGGAGAATGCGCCTCCAATGGATGAATTGCTTAAAATTCCGGGTATCACCAATGTGGATGTACTTACTGACAGGCAAATGAGGCTTTTCTTCAATGGCGACCAGGAAATCACAGAAACGATAGTGGAAACAAGTATCAGAAAAGGCTGGAAGCTGAGAGAGATTAGCCTGGATAAAAGCTCTATTGATGAAATATTTGCACAGCTGTCCAACAAATCAAAAAGATAAATACAACAACCTAATAAAAAATTAACTGATGAATATTTCATTAAAAATAGCAAAAGCAGAGCTGAGAACCTTGTTTTATTCGCCTATAGCGTGGTTTCTGACTATCATTTTCATCTTTCAGGCAGCACTTGCTTTTACAGGGAAATTGCAGGAGTCGCTCACCAAACAGGAGCTGGGCGGTTATTATCTCGACCAGTTAGGATTTCTAACCAATGCTGTATTTGGTATTATGGGGATTTTCGGAGATCTGGCTAAAAAAGTTTACCTCTATATCCCATTGCTTACCATGGGATTAATTAGTCGTGAAACCAGTAGCGGAACGATTAAACTGTTGTATTCTTCGCCAGTTACGGTGAAACAGATAGTCTACGGTAAGTTCCTGGCTATGGTGGCCTATAGTTTTCTGCTTACTCTGGTAATGTGCCTTTTTGTGATTACGGGTACGATGGTTATTCAATCTGCTGATACCAGCACCATGTTTGTAGGTTTGTTAGGGTTTTTCCTGATTTTATGCACCTATGCGGCTATCGGTCTGTTCATGTCATGCTTAACTACCTATCAAGTGGTAGCAGCATTGAGTACGCTGGTAGTTTTTGCAATTTTAAGCTACATAGGTACAGTATGGCAGGAAATTGACTTTGTGAGGGGATTAACGTATTTTCTATCTATTTCTACCCGGGCAGATCGCATGTTTGTGGGTTACATCAGCAGTAAAGATGTAGTTTACTTCGTGGTAATTACGGCTATGTTTCTTTCTTTTAGCATGTTTAAGCTGCAGGGAGAACGGGCATCTGTTTCCACAGGAAAGACTTTTTTAAAATATATCTTATCTTTTGTTGCCTGCCTTTTTATAGGTTATCTAAGTAGCAGACCCCGTTTTATTATATCTTATGACGCTACTGCAGTGAAGTTTTTTACGCTTCATCCGAATGTAGAAAAAATAATGAAGGAGTTCGGCGATGAGCCTATTGAAGTTACTACCTACGTGAATCTGGTCGATATATTTGTTTGGGAGGGACTGCCGAAAAGACGAAATATAGATCTTGATCGCTGGGAACCTTATCTGAGGGTGAAGAACAATATTTCATTGAAGTATGTGTATTACTATGATTATCCCGGCGAAGAACAGGGAGTGATGGCCTCAAACCCAGGAAAGACACTGAAGGAAATAGCTGAACAAGCGGCAAAAACTTTTGATGTTGACCTTGGTGACTTTAAAACTCCTGAAGAAATCGGGAAGATTGTTGACCTCCGTACCGAAAATAACAGTTATGTGATGCAGTTAAAGTACAAAGGTAAATCTACCTTTTTAAGGCTTTTTTCTGATCCCGGCACTTTCCCGGCTGAAACCGAAGTTGCAGCTGCTATGAAACGTTTGCTTGTCCCGGTACCTAAAATAGTATTTGTTGAAAGCGAACTTGAACGTGGCAGAGATCCGAAAGCAGAGGGGGACTACGGTATTTTAACGAATGGACTTCATGAACGTGCTTCATTGATGAACCAGGGCTTCGACACGGAAAGTATATCACTAATAAGACAGGAAATTCCGGCAGGTATTGCTGCACTGGTTATAGCAGATCCACGGAAAGATTTTTCGCCGCAAAGTGTGGCAAAAATACAGCAGTACATAAATAAAGGTGGAAACCTGCTTATTGCTACTGAGCCTGGTAAGCAGTCGGTTTTCAATCCACTATTGAAAATTCTTGGCATTCAAATCATGGACGGCCAGCTGGTACAGAATGATGAGCTGCTGAATGGCGGAAAACCAAAAATTAAACTGAATGGGCCAAGCATGAGCACGGTGGGGGTACAAATGGATGAAAATGGGAATGTGAGGAAGAATAAAGTAAACTTCGAGATGGTAAAACCTTTCTTGACCAAAGCTGCGGCTGTGGAGTCCAGATATTTTAATAAAGCATTCAGGGATTCTGCATTTGTTTCTATGCAGGGGGCCGTAGCATTGTCTTATGCCGGCCATGGCGATTTTGAAGTCATCCCGGTATTGACTACCGACAAAAATGTAAGCTGGCTTAAAAAAGGAAAGCTGGAGACTGATTCTGCAACCCTGTCTTTTTCTGCCACAGATGGAGATGTTAGGGGTAGTTTTTCAACATTACTGGCTTTGAAACGTAAAGTAAATGGTAAAGAACAGCGGATTATTGTTTCAGGCGATGCAGATTTTCTGAGTAACAAGGGAATCTTCTTTAGTCCGTTCAGAAATGCTCAGGCAAACGAGGGATTTGGTACCGGGATATTTAGCTGGTTCACTTATAATCAATTCCCGGTTGATACAAGACATGTTGAGATGAAAGATAACAGGCTAACAATCACTGTCGGTGGTTTAAAGAAATTGAAGATTATTTACATGGGCATACTACCTGGAATATTACTGCTTACAGGTATGGTATTTTTACTCAGACGTAAAAGAAAGTAAACTATGGCATTTACAACAGATAAACAGACGATTGAAGATCTGAACATCTTCGGAAAGCATGCTGAAACATCGGTTTTCACTCTTTTTAACCATACTGTTACCGTAGGTGGGGCAGCCATCCTGGAAGAAATGTTCCTGCACCCTATGGCGGAAACAGAAGGGATTAATCAGCGCAGTCAACTGATTAAGTTTTTTGCTGCTGTACCGGTCTTTCCTTTTAATCCGGAGCTTTTTGATCGGGTTGAGCAGTATCTGGATAACACAGATGAACGGACAAAGCTGTTCCATGACAGTGGAGCTATAGCGAAAAAAATAAGTAGCCTTATCGCCGAAGATCCCAATGATAAGTTTGTTTATGGCGGTGTGGCAGCTATAATTGAGTTGATTCAAGGTCTGAGCATTTTCTTAAAAAAACTTGATAGTGAGTTCCATATAACTGACCATTCTCCTGATTCCCGTCTTACCATTAATGATAATGCTGCTCAGTATTCTCCTGAAATGGCCTGTCAAAAAGATGTTTTAATGATTAAGGAGCTGCTTAATATGTCCATTTTTGACATCAGCGGCCTCACGGAGAAAAGTAAATTGTCCCGTCATCAGGTGGCAGGATATGATGTGTTATGGAGATTCAGGAGCAAGGAATGGATTAAAAAGATCCTCCGTTATATTTATCATCTGGATGTATATATTTCCATAGGTAAGGTGGCTCATCATTATGGATTCACCTTACCGAAGGCATTGGCAGAAACGCATACTTTGGTGCTCGAAGGGCTCCGCCATCCGATGTTGCCCAATGCGGTAACTAATGCTTTTGGCTTAACACCACAAGGAAATGTTACCTTTTTAACGGGAGCTAACATGGCCGGTAAGTCTACTTTTATGAAATCAGTGGGCATAGCGGTTTACCTGGCACATATGGGCTTCCCTGTAGCTGCGGAGAGAATGGAGTTTTCACCTCTCGATGGTATTTATACAACAATCAATCTTCCGGATAACCTTGGTATGGGTACCAGCCACTTTTATGCAGAAGTACTGCGCATTAAGAAAGTGGCCAAAGAACTTAGTCAGTCGAAAAATCTATTTGTAATTATCGATGAACTTTTCCGTGGTACGAATGTAAAAGATGCCTACGAAGCTACCATTGCCATTACTGCGGCATTTGCGGAAAAACGTAATTCCATGTTTGTGATTTCCACACATATTATTGAAGCGGGAGAGGTATTGAGAGAAAAGTGTAACAATATCCGATTTTACTATTTACCTACTCATCTGGATGAAAATAAGCCGGTTTATACATATAAACTGGAGGAAGGAATAACGGCCGACAGGCATGGGATGATTATTATTAACAATGAAGGGATCCTGGATATCCTGAAGAAAACAAAAGTATCATGAGCTTTATAGCAGATAAACAAACACTGGATGATTTAAATATGTTAGGCAAATTTAAATCAAACTCCATATACAGCCTTTTTAATAAGGTGCATACTACAGGAGGTTCGGCACTGCTGGAGCAGATGTTCTGTAATCCTTTAACTGATGCGGATCAGATCAATGCACGCAGCTGCATTTTTGCCTATTTTCAACATTATGCATTGACGTTTCCTTTTAAGGGGGAACAGATTATTGCAATGGAAGTTTACCTGCGGGAGGCGGTGGAGCGTAATCTGCTTTTTGCTTATGCAGGCACGCTGAAAAAGCAGCTGCTGGCTGCGCTTATTAAAAATGAGGACTATGAGCAGCTGTTGGAAGGCATTCAGGCCACTATTGCGGTGTTGAAAGCTGGTAAGCTATTCATCAATACCCTGCCAGAAGTACACGATGGGCATCCTTATTTTAAAGAATGGAAGTCGTTTCGCACCATTCTGAAGGATTCCCGGTTAGCAGGTTTGTCTTATGAAACTGAACATCGCCAGCTTTCTTTTAGGGAAGTGGTTGAATATGATCATTTGTTTAGAGCCACGTTAAAGCAGGAAATGAACACTTTACTGGATGTTATTTATGATCTGGACGTATATATTGCTGTAGCTGCGGTAGGCAGGACAAAGGGTTTATCTTATGCCAGGGCACATCCGAAAGATGCGGATATGATGGTTGCCACAGATTTAAGGCATCCCGGACTGGATAAGGCTGTTTCAAACCCGGTTACTCTTCATCAGGAAAGTAACGTACTTTTTCTAACAGGGGCCAACATGGCGGGGAAGTCGACCTTTATGAAGACCTTTGGTATTTCGATGTATCTCGCTCATATGGGCTTTCCGATAGCAGCTACGGAGATGACTTTCTCGGTAAAAGATGGTATATATTCTTCAATCAATGTACCTGACAACCTTAACATGGGATATAGTCATTTTTATGCCGAAGTGTTACGCGTTAAAAAGATAGCTGAAGAGGTAAGTGAGCTGAAAGACCTGGTGGTTATTTTTGACGAGCTTTTTAAAGGGACAAATGTTAAAGATGCTTATGATGCAACGCTGGCGGTTACACAGGCATTCGCGGAGAATAGAAATTGCTTTTTTATCATTTCTACACATATCGTGGAGGTTGGTGAAGCACTGATGGAAAAGTGCGGCAATATCCAGTTTGTTTATTTGCCTACAGTGATGGAAGGAAATATACCGCGTTATACGTATAAATTACAGAAGGGTATCACTACCGACAGGCAGGGGATGATGATTATTGAAAACGAAGGGATTTTAGAAATCCTGAAAGCGAGTGGTGTATGATATCAAATGAATAGTGCTATAGTTACCACTAATATTGCATTGCTGGTTAACTATTTAGTATGTTCCTTTGTATTGTGTTTGTGTCCGGAATATGTATAACCGTTCGCAAATACGCAACAGGATATTTACCAGATAATTTCAGATGAGAATAGTAACACTTGAAGAGCATATTTCCTTTCCGGAAATGACTGCCAAAATACCAACAGATGCACTGGGTGGGTTTGGTCAGTCTGAAGCT
>JAATFQ010000037.1 GCA_015655115.1 Sphingobacteriales bacterium | reverse complement strand
TTAGATTCAGGAGTTATTCATGATGTTAGGTTCATATTCAGTTAGCTTGAGATTGTTATTCATTTAGTTGTAGGTAATTTTATGGTCTTGTTCAAAATCGTACAATGATAAATAGCGGAGTTGATAATAAGAGCCCCAGAAGTCTTTGAGTGAATTGATATAATCGCGCTTTGCCTGATCGTTTTCCTGGAAAGCGATACTCAGATCGGTGATGCTCAGATTACCCAGCACATAGCGTTCTTTTGCTATCTGATATTTTTCTGCAGCTATTTTTTCTGCTTTCGCATTTAACAGCAACTGGTCTTTCATCATCTCGAACAGGTTTACCTCGGTAACAATTTTCTGAGTAAAATTCTGTTTATCCTGCTCCACAGCATATTGGGTAAACTTCTGATTCGCCAGCGCCGTTTTCTTCCGTGATTTCTGCCTGCCCCAATCCAAAATAGGGATTTCCAAGGTAAGCTCCACCAGCTGCTGGTCGTTCGGCGACCGGTAAACATCGCCTAACCTTGTCCCGCTTTTCGAAAAGCCGAGCTTGGTATTTAATGAGGCGTTCAACCCATTATCCCCTTTCGCTTTAGCCACGTCACGCTTTGCTTCTTCCAGGCGGCGACCAAAAGCAATGGCATCAGACCTGTTTTGAAAAGCTTCATTCAGGGCCTTTTCTACGACTACATGCATGGCTATAACCGACTGGGGCATCAGCAGCCGGATCTTATCGGTACTTTGTAAGCCTGTATAGGCTTTTAAATCATAAGTGGCAACCTCCATATCACGCCTGGCAATGCCCACAGCCTTCTGTGCTTTCAGCTGTTCCAGCTGCAGCTGCAGGATCTCATTTTTTGTGACCTTCCCCATATCGAATTTCGTATCGGCAATTTGCATAATGCTGCTGGTATTCCTGAGGTTAGTCTCTGCAATCTGTAAGTCCACCTGTGCCAGCAGGAGTGCAAAAAAATAAGTGTTGGCATTAATGGAAATCTCTTCCATAGACTCAATGTAGGCCTGCTGACTCTCATTATATTTTAAAGGTGCTATTCTGCGGTCCCATTTCAACGTATTAAACTGGAACAGAGGTTGTAAATAGCCAATTCCATAAGGCGCTCCATTATAAATTGTAGTGTGCCCATTAAAGTCATCATATCGCTGCAGGGAGGTATTGCCTGAAACGGTGCCGCCTGTTTGGGCAATCTGCTGACTGAATGATAGCTCCAATGAAGAGTTATTATAGCTGACTGGTTGAAAATCTATTGTTCCATCTGGTTGAATGACCTGCACAAATGATTTAGTATAGGCTGGTAAAATACCACTGAGGGAAAGCTGAGGCTGATAATTGGATTTATAGGTCATGTATTCCCAGTAGCGCGTTTCCTTTAGGGTAACAGCCTGCCTGGACGCTATAGATTTATCTTTGGCCATAGCAATAACTTGCTTTAAATCCAGCAGGAGCGTATCCTGCGCAGCAGCAGTAGTCCCGATACCCAGCAGAAGAATAACATAAATGGCAGTTGCAGTCTTCATCAATGATCAGGGTTTGATTTTAATTTCCTTACTGTTTGTAAAATTGCTCATATCGGAGGTGATGATGACATCTCCTGCGTTTACTTTATCTTTTAGTTCTACCACATCGAAATTACTCAGCCCTGTTTTCACAAGTGTTTTTTTTGCTAATCCATCTCTAACCACATAAATAGTTTCGTTCTCTCTTCCCTTAAATGCAGGCCCATTATCGATAAGCAAGACATTGTTGTGTTTATCGGTAACCAGGAAGACCTCAACCTTTAAATTAGGCCTGTACAGCTTGCTGTTGCCATCGTCTGGATGGATATCAAAAGATACAGTACCGTTTTGTACGGCTGGATAAATATTAACAACCTTGCCCCGGAGCTGTGTCTCGTTGATCCTGATGATCGCTGTCATTCCATTTTTCAGCTGGTCGGCATAATTATCAGAAAGCGTACCTTTTATCTTAAAACTGGAAAGATCAGCTATACGGGCAATAACCTCACCCGGCAGTACAGCGGCGCCAATATTTTTGTTTACCCAGGTAACTACCCCACTCCTGCCTGCCGAAATATCTGCCTGTTTTAATTTACGCGAGAGCTCGCTGATTTCGATGGATTGCATATGGGCCGCAATTTCCGCTTCCTTCATCTGCAGCCGCATGGTCTGTTGCTTATTGGAGATCTCATTCTCCAGCTGTTTTTTCTCCAGCCCAGCCACTTTAAGATCCAGTTCTGCCTGCTCCACATCTTCTCTGGTGCCCCCACCAGCCTTAAGTAATCGTTTGGCATTTTCGACTGTCGCCTTTAAACTATTTATACGTAACTGTTTAATATCATTATTGGATTTGATATCGTAAAAGCTTTTGTCGAGTTCCAGTTTGATTTTGCGGATGTCATTCTGCTTAGATTCCAGCTGGAATTTTAACGTTTCATATTCGGTTTGTGCAGCAGATTTATCCAGCGTAAGAATAGACTGCCCGGCCTTGATTGCTGAACCTGCATCCATCAGCACTTTTTGTATAGAAGCAGCAATAGGACTGCTGATGACCTCCTCAAATTCCGGCAGCACTTCCCCAGAAGCGTTAATGGTATTTTCTATGTCCCCGCGCCGTACTACAGCAGTAGTAAATTCAGACCTGTGCAATGTTGAGCCAAAAGCAAACCGCAGCAACATCACCGCAGCGGCAAACAGTATACTGCCGATGACGGCGTAAGTTATTGTTTTCTTTTTCTTAGCAGAGGAAACCTGCTGTTCAATGCTCCTGTCCATTATATACTTTGGCCAGGACAATTCAAACGATATGCCACAGACAAAACACTACTAAACAGCAGATTACAATTTTACAGAAAACAAAATACGTCCGATATCGGACAAAACGTTCTATAATGGAATAGTTTAGCTGGCAACCTGCTTAATGTCTAACGGGGTTAATACCGCATCAGGGTCTGATTTGAGTTGTTTACGGTATTCTATTATCTTTTCCATATATGGCTTTATCCTTCGTGTTTCCGGCCTGGTTAACAGCCATTCAATTTCGCAATTATCGTAAACATTCACCCAGGTATTATCAATTAATATTTCCATCAGCGGATGAGGAAGATAAAATCCAGTGGCTAAGCGTACAAAAAGACGGTTGTTTCCGGCGGCTTTACTGCGTATTTCATTTTTACTGAGGATGCTGGAAATGTAAGTGTTTTTACGCCTGTATTCTGGCATGATCTGGTCGGAGAAGTGCTGAAAAAACCTGAAGAAGTTCCCAGCAGTAAATAATGGTTTGATCTTATCAAGGTCGTGTTCTTCACCGGTAATCTCAGCTGAGGCTTTTACCGCTTCTATACTGGCATCGCTTGCGTTCAATAATTGCCCTTGTAAAATGGCAAGCATAGTATTGAGAATTAAGAATTCAGCCTGATGATGATTGATCTTCACCAACCGGTTGTTTATTCTCACTTTTAAGCTGTCTGGCCTGAGCTGGTGATAGAAAGTATTGATCAGCATGTGATCTGTTTCCGGACTCCAAAAGTTATTTTGCAGGGCCATTTGCAATGCTGTCTTGCCCGCATTATTAGTGAGGTCAATTTTGGCGCCATTTTCTAAAAGATAATGGATGGTTTTCATGGCATCGCACATCATGCACACCATCAAAGGGGTTAGATTAACCTCGTTGCGAAAGTCTACCCCATACATTAAAAAACCAGGTTTCAATGATTTCAGGTTATCTGCAATAAACAGGTTAATCTGTCCGCTGTTATTTTCAGCGATTTCATATTTCATCCATCTTTCTGCGGGCTTATATTTCAGTGCTGCCAGCGGCTCGAGGTATCTGGCATTATTATAATAAAACAAGTAGGTAAAGAGCCTGTCTTTAGCTTTTCTATTGTAAACCTCCGGATTTAATGCCTGCTCAGCCAGCTGCTTAAAATTAGTATAGGTAGTTACAGTCCATGGCACAGGCCTGATCTGTAAAATCTGCTCTCTGATGGCATTTGCCTGCTCCTGTTTTCCCTGCATCTCCAGTCGCCTGGCCTCCAGCTGCCATTCATCCTTACTTGAGGTCTGATTGGTAAGGGAAGATTGCTCTTTAAAGTTAACCAGCCCTAATAATTTGAGCAGCGGATGTTTCTTATTTGCCTCGATGATATACAGGTTTTTCACTGCCCTGGTAATGCCAACATACAATGAATTGACATAGAACTTCTGTTCTTCCAAAGATTTATCAGTTTTATCCCTCGCTCTGGAAAAATTAAGGTTTTCGGGTTGCAGATCTGTGGCTTCAACTCCGTTTGTTAATTCTTTGAACTCCTTTTCATAGGTAGAGATGGGATTAAAGAGGATGATATTCTCATATTCGAGCCCTTTCGCTTCCTGTATGGAAAAAAGCAATGGCGTAGTATAGAATTTCCTTGCTGCTGCTTTATCCTCATTGCGTAAAACCAATACAGCGAACTTAGTGGAGAGATTAGTTTTAGTATTCATCTCCGTATTGCTCTTTGGATTATTCTCCAGGAACTCTACTTCCCCGTTAACCTCCGAATTCGGGATTACCAGATAAGTACTTTCCTTATCTATGGAACCAAACCGGGTATTCTTGATCAGTAATAACTGGTTAGCAATAGTGGTGACCTCGGGTGTATTGCGGTAATTGACATTCAGCACCCTGGTGATGATACTGGATTGCAGGTCAAGATGGTAAAACAACGTCTTTACCTGCGCCCAGGAAAAGAAATTAGGATGTACGATCTGGTTTGAATCGCCGCACAGCACAAAATTGCCCTGTATGTGCAGAGATCTCAGGATCAGCATCAGCTGCACATTAGTCAGGTCCTGCACCTCATCGATGACCACATAGTCATAGCAGGGAACAACTTTATCCAGCAGCGCATACGACTGCATATTGCTGTCGAAATATTCACCTTCAGCGACCCAGGAGCGGTATTTCAGGAACAAGTCGTATATACTTTCTCTTTCCGGGCCGACAAATATAGACTGCTTGACGCCCAGTGCCAGGTATTCTTCCTTTGATAAAAAAGCACTGCTGATGGTAGAACCCGTAATAACTCCCTTTATTTCTTCAAATACACTGTATGCATCTTTTATTTTATGGCTTTGTGTATACCTGGAAATCCAGCGCTCAAAACTGGTAAAATCAGCTTCTTTACCTTCAGGCATGGCGAGGGTAGACAAGTACTCATAAAATGACAGAAAAGATACTTCATGTCTGCCATTTTCATATCCAAAAGAGGAATATAACTGACTTGCATTCTCTACGAGGTATGGAGACAGTGAAGTGTACAGGATCTTGCCTTTCAGCAATTTAAGCTTCTCTAAGGTAAGTGCTGTTTTCCCACTTCCTGCCGATCCAATAATGATGCCTGGGGTTGGCAGATGTAATATTTCTTCCTGATTCTGATCGAAGGAAAGGATTTTATCCTGTATATGAAAGGTTTTCTCGTTCCTGTTGATGTAGCTTATTGGCGTGGTATCATTTTCAGTAATCTCATCTTCAGTGTATACCGAATCAAGTTTGGACTCATCTATCCTGGCGCCATTGAGGAATTTCGATTTTTCGTAGGCATGGTTATGAATTACTTCGAGCACAAAAATATACTTCTGACCCTGAAAGATACTAATATTGAAAAGCAGTCGATTGGTATCATCCAGCTTGGCACGGTAAAAACCATTGTGCATTTTCTTTGCATCTGCTGCCCGAAAATCTCCACGTAATAAATACCCGCACACTTTGACAATCTTCTCATGCAGCCCCCCCTCATCTAATCCCTCGTACAAACGAACTTCCATAACTAATAGGATTTAACCATGCGATAAAATTAATAAACATTTACAATTGAAACCTAATAATTAATTTATTAAGGGCAAATCATTTTTTGTTATTTAAACAGGTCAAAACTATATTGCGCATCGCTCCAAAATTCATCGAGTGCAATGATACGGGGTTTAAAGAAGGATATTAATGCCGGCCAGTCTTCCTGCCTGTAGATGCTTGCCCCAGGAAGAAATTTAACGATCCTGCTAACCGTTTTGTAGTTTTCATCGCGGGTATGCAGCTGCCATTCCCACTCTTCATTGAGAGAGCTGTGCAGGATATTCTTAAACGATAAAAACTGTTCAAATATCAGCTCTTGTATCCCCGCGTCAGGATCGGTAATAGAGATGGCTATAAATGCTTCCTTCGCTTCTGCATGCATTTTAAACTGTAGGTTTTTAATGCCTGTTTTATAATTTACCCAACTGATTTTTATACCGTCGGCAGAGGGTTGCGGTGCTATATACTGACCGAAGGCGGTCCAGAATGCTTGCTTTAGTTGTGATGCCTGATCTTTTGAATACAAGGTTGGATGTTTGTGTTTATATAATTCTGGCCAAAGATCGCCTTAAACCTTTATAAAAAAGAATTGTTATATAGGTTTAAATATAAAATCTATTATGGAAAGTTTGAACAGAAATGACGGCAGGGAAAATAATGCACCACGAGCCGAAGGTGTACCTGCTCATCAGCAGGAAAATGAAGAAACAGAGTTTGAAAATCCTAATGTGGACCCCGGATTTGAAAGTAGCAGCAGCGAGGAGGAACAGGAAGATCAGGAAATAAATAAGACGGAGCCTGAACAGGAAAATGATGCCTTAAACTATAAAAATGACAGGGAACACGGGGCTTATAATCCTAAGAATATTTAATTCATGGATCGTATGGATCCTTTAACGGATATGGTATCAGTGATATGTTGAGTTTAAACCGCTCAGCATATCACTGATACCAGCTCCCAGATTTGATTAATAATGCTGAATTGATGATGCCGAATTACTAAAGAATCCTCAGTTTACGTTGCAGAGGCTTAGTTTTCCGCTTTCTCAAATCATCTTCTGCCTGCTTCACCTCGTCCTTTTCTGCAATTGGATTGTCAGTTTCAGGAGATTTATGTTGATGTACCGAGCTCGCTTTATCTGAAGCATTGCCGGCCTTATGACCAGCTTGTTTACTCTCTTTCATAGCATTTATATTTGACGGTTAAACATTTCAATATCAACACAAACATGGTTTAATATCAATATCAGAATGTAGAACAAACAAATCACTATAAAGTTTACAATATACTCTTATTCAGGACTTTTGACACACACATATTCATCAGTATTTCAATATTGATAGTCAGCATTATTGATTTCTGATTTCAAAGCTTCGCCACAGATAGGCAATAATGAGTAATGCCATAGTTAATGAAAGCATAATTGTTATATACCCGGTGCCGCTGTTTACAGCACCATAGTAATCCAAAGCAGGGATAACATTTAAATTAGCATAGCTGAGCATAAAAAACAGGATGTTAAATAACCTGTCGCTTCCCGTTACTATACCTATTGCCACAGAAGAAGCCATCAAAAAAACTGCCGCAATGACGATGGTTGCAACAGTCATGAATTCGCCATTCCAGACATAACGGATGATAACAGGCGCGGCCAGGATGAGTGCAAGCAATATTCCTGCGAGAAGCTGCGAACTGAGCAATCTTTGCAATGGCCGGTATGCCGCATAGGTAAAATAATGGGTACTATACTGCTTTTCTTTTGTGGCGATATCGGCCCACCGGTTGATTTGCAGGAACCAGATTACAGGCAACCCAAATTTATGGGCCAGAGGTAATGGAATGAAAAATAACGCAGTGAATAAACCTATGTTGCCTATCCAGAACCATCGCGGACCTTTTCTGAGCAGCATCAGGATTTCTGTACGTAAAAATGGTAATATAGAAAGATCTGTTTTTGCTTTGGGCAATTCGGATAAGCGCATTGCTGGTGCAGGATAATTTCCTTCGCCCAGCGGAATAAGCGCTTCAGTGCCTGCCTCATTTTGCCTTTCGCCTTTCTTTATCTTCCTTGTTTTAATATTTCCTGCCGGTCCAAGATCAAAACGGTGAAAAAACAGAGAAGAGATATATAATAAAATCATACTGAAAGCGACCCATATTAATCTGCTTAGGACAAATAGGGATGACCACACTGAGCCGCTGAAGAGAAAAATATGGTCCGTCTTCCTGCCTATCTGAAATCCGACGGATGCTGATAATCCGGTTTGTGAATGGCTGACATTTACCACATGAGCTATGGAATTAGTGAGATATTGAACACCAAAGACGTCGAAAAAAACATGTGTACTTCCCCCATGATTGCTATTTGGCCCTAGTAAGACCATTACCAGACAGAAAAAACCTATATTCTGAAGGTTTTGAAACCTGCCTAAAAATACTTCAGCAATGACGGCGACAACAGATACAATAAATATAGATGGAAGGGCGGAAAAGAAAAATGGAAAGAAAAACTGTACAGCATCAAAAGGATAAGTCCTTCCCCTTACCACGTACAAGCCTAGGCCCATGACCATAATAATACTCATTATACTCAGCAGCACCAGGAAATTGCTTAGCACTTTTGTTAGCAGGTACTTAAAATTACTTGTCCCGGTAGTAGCTATAATTTGTCCAACGCCTGTAGCAATATCTCTCTTAATGCCATTATTTATTAAATAAAAGCCGATAATCCACGAAAAAACACTGGCCATAGCAGCAGTAACATGGCCTATCCATGCCGAATTTTGCTGACCGATATAATCGCCCACTCTAACGGTCTGATAGTTTGCCCCTACTGCCGGCACCAGGGTGTAAGCAAAATAGACACTGACAATTAGCGTAACTAAAAAAGTATAGTTACGTGTGCGTTGTAAATAATCTGCCTTTATTAAAGTAAAGTAGTTGCTCATATTAACGAAGGTTTGATCATGAATAAATAAGCATCTTCCAGCGAAGCGGTACATTGCCGCGCATGATCCATTCTTTCCGGAGATATAAAGCGGACTTTAACTTTTTCCTTTTTCCGTATGGTATCAATCACCATGTACTTTTCTGTAAAAGCGGACAGCCATGTATGGTCAATTTCTATCTCAAATACTTTATCACTGATCACACTGACCACTTGCTCCTGTGACCCTTTAGTAATTAGGGCGCCGCTTTTCATGATTGCGACTTCATCAGCAATGGTTTCTATATCCGACACAATATGGGACGACAAGATAACAATGGAGTCCTGTGCAAGGTCGGAAATAAGATTCCTGAAACGGACACGTTCTTCAGGATCAAGGCCTACTGTGGGCTCATCAAAAATCAGTATTTTAGGGTCATTCAACAGCACCTGGGCAATGCCAATACGCTGCTTCATACCTCCGGAGTAGGTTCCTATCGGTCTTTTGGCTGCATCGGTGAGATTTACGCCTTCGAGCAGTTTTTCTATGCGTGGCTTTAGGTTTTTCCCGCCCACACCTTTCATGGCTGCGATATAGGTTAAAAATTCATATGCATTCAGATTTGGGTACACCCCGAAGTCCTGCGGTAAATAGCCCAATGTTTTCCTGATTACCTCAGGAGACTTGCTGATATCTACGCCATCTAAAGTGATGCAGCCGGAAGTTGCCCCAGAAATTGTAGCAAGGATTTTCATTATGGTAGATTTGCCTGCCCCATTCGGACCTAAAAGTCCCATAATTCCATTCCCAATAGTCAGGGAGAAGCTGTTAAGCCCATATTTTTCTTTATCGTATCTTTTGGATACATTTTGTATAATCAATTCCATCTGTGAAAATCCGGTTTTAATGAGCGTAAAGGATGCGTTAGATAAAATACCCTTAGTAACAGGTTAGTTTATCTAAAATTATGTTAATTAGAGCATTTTTCTGAGATAATGTTACCAACGAATAATGTTTACCATTGCTTAACAAGGAAATCTATAATTTTCACCTAATTTTATCAGCATGAACATATACCAGACACAACTACAGCTAAATGAAAGAAAAAGAGGTTTTCATTTAATTACTGCAGAAGTACTGCATGCATTGCCAGAAATATCGGAACTGAGAACGGGCATATGCCAGGTTTTTATACAACATACATCGGCTTCACTAAGTATTAACGAAAATGCAGACCCTACGGTACGGAAAGATTTTGAGATGTTTTTCAACAAGGCTGTGCCAGAGAACGATCCTGATTACCTGCATGATGACGAAGGTTCTGATGATATGCCTGCCCATCTGAAAGCTGCACTCCTGGGCTGCTCGGTTACTATTCCAATTCGTAACGGACGCCTGGCATTAGGGATATGGCAGGGGATATATTTATGTGAACATAGGAATCATGGGGGCGGCAGAAACCTGATGATTACGGCATGGGGCCAATAGATAATGGTAAAACCATCCTCAACAGACAGCAATGAGAACGGGCATGCGCGTTCCTGAATTCAAACAAAGAACATTTAAAGTTTAAGAAAGATATTGCCTTCATGATTTCCTATTGATCAGGATTACGCTTATACTTGCTCTCATATGAATATCGGAATTATTGGTTTAGGAGATATGGGCAGGATTTATGCTAAATCCTTTGCAAAGGCAGGCTACCGCGTTTTTGGGTCTGACCTTCCTGATCTTCGTGAAAGCCTGGAAAGAGAACTTAACCCTTTTGGAATTGCTGTATTACAGGACGGCAAAGAAGTTTCACGTCAATGTGATGTGATCTTTTATTCTGTCGAAGCCGAGCGAATTGCTGAGGTGGTAAGCCAATATGCAAGTTCAACAAAATATGGCGCTATCGTTGCAGGCCAGACATCAGTAAAACATCCTGAAATAGCAGCCTTTGAGAAGTATATGCCACGGGATGTGAATATTATCACCTGTCATTCCCTCCACGGACCTAATTTTCAGCCTGAGGGGCAAAAGCTGATCGTTATTCCTCATCGCTGTACTCCCGATGCTTACCAGAGAATGATGGATGTATTATCCGCTCTGGGATCTGATATTGCGGAAATGCCTGATTACCATATGCATGATAGGATTGTTGCCGATACGCAAACCACCACACATGTTGGTTTTGAGAGCATGGGCACAGCATGGAAAAATGCAGGCTTCTATCCCTGGGACAGCGGCTCTTATCTGGGTGGAATAGATAATGTGAAAATATTGACTACACTGCGGATATTTAGTTATAAGGCCCACATTTACGGGGGAATGGCTATCCTGAACCCTTATGCGCGCCAACATGTTAAAAGCTATGCAGAAGCAGAGTCTGAATTATTCAAGATGATGATCATGGAGAATGCGCCCGACTTCCGCAAGGTTTTATATGCGGTAAAGGATTATGTATTCCATGAAAACAATGAGCCTCTGTTACTTGATGATGAGATTATGAAGGAGTTTTCTTTGGCAGAAAACCCCGGGAACAGACTCCCTAATTCGCACCTTAGCTTACTGAGCATGGCCTATTCATGGTACAAACTTCAGGTGAATCCTTATCATAACTTAATCTGCCAGACGCCACCTTTCCGCTTAAGGCTGGGAATTGTTGAATATCTTTTCCGTAATGAGGAGCTGCTTGAGGAGTCTATTGAAACAGCACTGTACAAAAAGTCTATCCGCTCTGATGACCTGGAATTCCATAGTGCAGTGCATAAATGGGGTACAATTATTGGATATGGGGATATGAAAGGCTACAAGGAACTCTTTGAAGATACTAAACTTTTCTTTGCCGACAGATTGGAGCATGGCCGTGTACATAGCTCTGAAATGATCAGAAGGCTGACGGACGACTAGTGGCGGATAATAGTGCGGACTGGCACTGGAGTGCGGCATGAAATATGGGTAAATCTTAGAAAAAAGGGCTAAGGTTATTGAAACACATTAGCCCTCCTTAAATATTTAACGATACATTTTCTATGGTAGAAACAAAACTATGATAATTTTTGAAGCAGATTAATGATACGTATCATAATCTCGCAATTAGCGGATTTTAATCATTTAAAGCTCTATCTAACAATTAAAAGTAAATATATAAAGATGAAATCTTATAAAATAATACTAACAGCATTTTTGTTAATTGGCAGCCTCAGCATGGCAAATGGCCAGGACAATGCTAAACATGAAGACACAGAGTTTTATACTCCTGTGCCAAAGGAAGTTGTACCAGGAAAAACATCCAATAGTGCTCCATCAGATGCCCTGGTGCTATTTAACGGCAAAAATCTTGATCAATGGGTAATGGCCGACGACAGGTCTCAGCCGGCAAGATGGAAGGTTCGAAACGGAATATTTACAGTCGATAAAAATACGGGAAATATTGAAACGAAGCAGTCCTTTACCAATTACCAGCTTCATCTGGAATGGTACATACCTGCTAATATTAGCGGGGAAGGACAGGCAAGAGGCAATAGCGGAATTTTCCTGGCTTCTTTAGGGAAGGGTGACCTTGGGTATGAATTGCAGATCCTGGACTCCTACGAGAATAAAACCTACACAAATGGAATGGCTGGCAGTATCTATAAACAGGCTACCCCACTGTTTAATCCGGCAAGGAAACCGGGCGAGTGGCAAACTTACGACGTGATCTGGTTGGCACCAACATTTAATACCGACAGCACAGTAAAAACACCTGCAAAAGTAACTGTATTATTTAATGGTGTAGTGGTTCAAAATGGGTTTGAGCTTAAAGGCCCCACACAATATATCGGTCAGCCAGCTTACAGGAAGGCACATGGAGCTTCTCCTATTAAACTACAGGCACATGGAGATAAAAGTGAACCTATAAGTTTTCGCAATATCTGGATCAGGGAAATTTAACCGTTAAAAGCAGCCCGTATAAGATTTTGTTTATTTTAACACCTTGAAATATCAATAAATATACTCAATGTCATTTATATGCAATTACTCTAAAATTTTGACATTATGTTTTTACTTTTGGGGTTGAACCTTGTCGAACATACACACAACACAAAGAAACTAATTAAGAATCAGCAATGCCATTACGTAAAATCAAACCCTTTACCTTTAAAACTCTATTTTTATCTGCCTTCGTATTTGCCTCGTTTAATGTCTATGCACAGGTAACAATACCTGTAAAGCCTATGATTATTGTTATTGATGCCGGGCATGGAGGTAAAGATGGATCTACAAGAGGGCTTTTTTCTAAGGAAAAAGATGTTGCTCTGCAAACAGCGTTATTGCTAGGTGAGACTATTGAAAAAGAAATGGAAAACACCAAAATTATTTATACCCGTACGGAGGATGTATTCATTCCATTGTATGAGCGTATAGCGATAGCCAACAGGGCACATGCGGATTTATTTATTTCTATTCACTGTAATTCTATGCCAGCCAGCATGAGGGGCAGAACACATACAAATGGTGTTGAGACTTTTGTTTCCGGTTCGGGTAGATTAGGTGAGCAGGATGTTGCAGTACGTGAAAATGCATCGATCTTACTGGAAAAAGATTACAAAAGTAATTACGAAGGATATAACCCGGATGACCCGGAGAGTTTTATCATTTTATCACTGATGAAAAATGCTTACCGTCGACAAAGTATTAAGCTTGCCAGCCTGATTCAGCAGCAATATATCAAAACCGGACGCGTAGACCGGGGGGTTAAGGAACAAAGCCTTGCCGTACTTGCTAAAGCTGGGATGCCCGCCGTGCTTACGGAAATTGGTTTTATCAGCAATCCTGAAGAAGAAGAATATATCAATTCATTAACCGGACGTCAGGAAATAGTTCAGAACATCAAAAATGCAATCATGGAATACCGGAAACTGATGATGGTAAATTAAACGGTGATGTAAATTAGGAACAGATTACCTGAATAAAAGGTATGGTAAAGTAAAAGGTAGTGCCTTTGCCCAACTCGCTTTCCAACCATATGCTACCCCCGCTTTTTTCTACAAACTCTTTACATAGTGTTAAGCCCAGGCCGGTACCTATTTCATCATGGGTACCGTTAGTAGTGTATTTAAATCCAAACTCCATCAGCTCATCTACCACATTTTTTGCAATACCTACACCTGTATCCGCCACTGAGAACAGCATATATTTTTCACGGGGGACAGCATTTAACCTGATCTGACTATTTGCTTCGCTGAATTTAATTGCATTGGTAATCAGGTTCCTCAACACAGTATTTATCATCTGTTTATCTACCCATATAACCCCGTCAATGCCATCTGCAAGAACAATTTCAATGCTTTTGGTTATCGCTGATGATGCGCAGAGTGCTTTTATCTCTTCCAGGATGTTGGAAACATTTAGTGGATGAGGATTGGGGATTAATGCACCGGTCTGGATTTTAGACCAGTTTAAAAGGTTCTCCAGTAAACTGAAGGCTTGTTTTGCCGAATCGTTCATCCTTAAGGCAAGACCTTCAATTTTTTCAGTATTTAACTTACCGGCATTCTTATAAATCAGTTCACTGAAAGCAATAAGTGAAGTAAAAGGGTTCCTGAGATCATGTGCTATAATGGAAAAAAACTTGTCTTTGGTGGCATTTAAATTCTGCAATCTTTTTTCGGTGACTTTCAGATTGGTAATGTCGTATCCTATTATTAAATAGGTTTCTTCGAGGATGTCTGTATCGTATTCCGGAATAATCTGAATGGAGAAAAAATAAGGCGTTGCCCCCTCCGTGAAATCAAAATCTATTTCCATACTTTTTTTGTGCTGCCCTACAGATAAAAGCGTTTCTATCAGCAACGTTTCAAAAGCAGCAGGAAACCCTAAGCCCCTAAGGTCTTTACCGATATAGAATTCATTTTTATGACTTAAGATCTTCTCCACAGCACTATTGCTGTACAGGCACTTAAAGTCCTTATCGAACCGGAAAATCATTTCCGGAAGGTTTTCTGCTAGGGTACGGTACTTTTGCTCATTGTCTTTCAGGTTCTTAAAAATCAATCCTGCCGGCTTGGAGAAACCTGTTTCTACATTTGCTTTATAAATCAGAAAGAAGGAAATCAGCTTAGCATAATGTCCCATTTCATTGGTAAAACTATAATTTGATATATACAGCGTAAAACAAAATTCACTGACAATAGTGAAAAACAAAGACATACTGAGATACAGGAAAACGGACCTGCTGAAACTTTCCCTGAACCTGTATAAAAGATACCCGGCAGCAAAGAGCAAAATGATGATGGCATACTCCGCATAAATCTTGAAGCTGGTCTGTCCTGCCCCATCAACAAAACAAACAGGGAAAATCTTCCAGTAAAGAATTGTAAGAATGATGAAGACGCTGATCAGGGTATAAATAATAAAGGTAAGATCTCCATTCAGCACCTTTTTACGGTTTAAAAACCAAAAACCAAGAACAAGTGTCATCGCCTCAAGAAACCGCGTAGCTACCCAGAACTGGTTGGCATAATAAATGGTACCGGGAATAATATTCATACCCTTAAAAGTGATAGTATGAAGTAAATCCAGTCCGCCGACAAAAAGATACGCTACACCAACAAAATACAGATAATTGTTATCGAGCATCTTACGGGCATTCCACGTGATGATAAAAACAGCAAATGCGACGACAATAGAGAATAATTCCACAATGGTATGGAATAGCAGATAGTTTTGCCTGACACTGATTTGAAAGATCAGGATCAGTAAACAGACAGTAAAGACAATTCTATAATGATCTCTCAGGAGACGGGATAGTGCAGTTTTAAACAAGGCTTTTTGAATGATATAGACGCTGTGAAAATAATAATATATTCTGCTATTTAGAAATCCTATTTATGATTAAAAGATATTGAGCAGCCATGCTGTAGCTTTCCAGAGCAGAAAGAGAAGCAGGATTGTCATCGCCAGCAGGATGGAAAGTGCCAGCATCAAGGTATTTTTGCCACTGCCCTGGTATTTACCTTCAAGATAATGGGCTTTCATGAGCTGCAGATTGCGGCTATTGGCCTTAAAAAAGAAATCAAAGATTTGCCCAACAACAGGAATAGCACCAATAGTAGCATCCAGGAAAATATTAATACACATCAATACTACGAGTTTATTTCCTGCACCTTTTTTAATCATTGCAAGAACAAGCCCTGCTGAGATTACAAAGCCACTGATATCTCCAAAAAAAGGAAACAGGTTCATTAAAGGATCAAGTCCGAACCTAAAGTTTGTACCTGGTACACGGAATTGTTTATCCAGCAGATAGACAAGTCGTTTGATGAATGGCATCCCTGCTTTTTGAAATAGATCGGGTGTATTTTTATCAGGCATAGGTGCATAACCAACGCAGGGCTGAATTGTTTTCTTTATTTACCGGTTTACCTGTTACCGGCATTGTTATAAGTTAATAAGGGTTAGTTATTAAATCATCAAAATGACTTAATAACCAACTATCACGGCTTATTTGCAGCCAATGGTGAGGGTCACCTTTAAGATCAAATTCCCCGGTATAATGAAGCCCTATTTTTTCCAGCACCTTACGTGAGGCATTATTTCTGATATCTGCTATACCGATGATTTCATTTAGCTTCAGTTTTTCAAAACCATAATCCAAAGCCGGGCTTGCTGACTCTGTGGCAAAGCCTCTTCCCCAATACCTTTTGATCAGCCTATAGCCAACATCATAATAATTAGTACGATTATTTACCAGCTCTGTGTTGAATTTAAGTCCCGTCCAGCCAATAAAACTATTTGTTTTTTTCTCAATTACCGCCCACCTGCCAATGCCGTAATCAACATATTGCTGTCTGATATAGTGGATAATCTCCTCCACCCGCTCCATATCTTTTACTGGCCTATTGCCAAGATATAAGTGAACTTGCGGGTCGGAATCAAGTTCAAACATGCCTTCTTTATCCGATGGAACGATCTCTCTCAAAATTAATCGCTCTGTTTCTGCAAAAATCTCCATAAGCCTTCCTCTGTAAATACGACAAATTCATTTATCATACAAAATACTAAAGAATCCCTTTAATCCAGATAAAAAAGCTTATTTTATATTAATCATCGATATTGCATTTTTAATACCGTCGGACGTAGCAGTTATGGTGATGTTTGCAGCAGCCTTTCCTGATTGAATAATCAACTGGCAATGCCCGTTAAACAGGCTTCTTTTCCATTGGCCTTCGATACATTTATCTGCCTCATGACTACTTGGGTTGCCATTGCTGACACCAATAATCCGGGCTGATCCTGTGCATGAAAAACCAACTAAATTCATGGCATCCGGAACTTCAATCCCTTGTTTATCCAGCACACTTACATTCATCACCACAACATCTCTCCCATCGGCAAGTAATACTTTTTTTGAAGGACTCAGTTTGAGCTGGTAAGGCTGTCCGGTAGTTTTCAGGATTGTGCTGAAAGTTTTGCCATTTCTTGTAGCAACGGCCTTCAGATTTCCGGATTGGTAGGTCACATCCCACTCCAGGTGACTATTGCGCGGCATTGTTTTCTTACCCTGACTTTTACCATTCAGGAAGAGCTCTACCTGGTCTGCATTGGAATTTACCCAGACATTGATCTTCTGTCCCTCTTTACCTTTCCAGTTCCAGTGGGGAGAAACATGCAAAATGTTTTCCTCTTTCCACCAGGATTGGTAGTAGTAATAAATATTCTTGGGAAAACCACAAATATCCATAACGCCAAAATGAGAACTTATATTTGGCCATTTGTATGGTGTTGGCTCCCCGCGATAGTCGAAACCTGTCCAGATAAACCCACCCAGCCAATAGTCGTTCTCCGCCGCCAGTGGCCACCACTGCTCTGCTTTACTGGCCCACCATGGGGCAGTGATATCCTGATCCGGCAGATAAGCATTTACAGTATCTTTCAAATAAATGCCCCTGGTAGTAACAGTGCTCCCCATTTCTGTACCAATAATGGGCTGTTGTGGATGATCTTTATGGTATTCTGCTACGGCAAACTGACGATAGTTGAAGCCCCTTACCGGAATAACTTCATTTACGCCCTCAAAAACATCAGCAAGATCTGCCGCATAGGTACTTGTCCGCGTAGGATCAAGCCGTCTTTGTATAGCGAGCAGGCTTTGGGCAATACGCTTACCATAGCTATTGGTTTGTACATATCCTTCTTCATTCCCTATAGACCATAAAAATATACTAGGATGATTTCTGTCGCGCTTTAGCAGACGCTCAAACTGGTCTGTGTACTCGGGACTGCTGTTTAGAAGGCGCTGCTCATCCAGTACAAGCATCCCGAGGCTATCACATGCATCCAGCAATTCCGGAGTTGGTGCATGGTGACTTGCGCGATAGGCGTTGGAGCCCATTTGTTTAAGCAGGGCAATACGGTAATACTGCATTTCATCAGGCAATGCGCTTCCCAATCCTCCGTGATCCTGGTGATTATTGGTCCCCTTTATTTTGATATGTTTACCGTTTAGAAAAACACCATTTGCCTTAATTTCTATCGTGCGGATACCAAAACGGATGTTCCTGCTATCGGCAATCTGCTGGTTTACTTTGATAACAGGTATTAAATGATATAAATAGGGATTCTCGAGCGACCATAATTCTGGGTGATCTACTGCCACCTCCTGTTTTACCAGGGTGCTTCCGCCATTTTCCAGTTCAAACTTATGCTCTTCTGTTTGCCCGATGATTTTCCCTGACCTATCTGTTAGGTAAGCATAAAATACGCCTTTTTCTGCATTCAAACTATTGTTCTGAATAGTGGCACTGACACTCACTGCCGCCCTGCCATCTTTAACTGCAGCAGATACAAATACATCGTCTGCCAGATTTATCTGATCATAAACATTAAGCCATACATTTCTGTAAATACCCGCACCTTCATAAAACCAGCCCTCAGCTTGAGTGGCATCGGCCCTGACAACAACCACATTTTCTTTATGAAAATTCAGGTAATCAGTAATATCCCTGGTAAAACCTACGTATCCACTCTCATTAGTACCCAGGTAAAAACCGTTTACCCATACCTTGGCATCTCTGAAAACACCATCAAAAGTGATACTGAACCGCTTTCCTGAATCTGCGGCCTGAACAGTAAACTTCTTACGGTACCAGCCTATGCTGTTTTCAGGAAATAATCCCCCAACAGACCGGTAACCGTGATCTTTAAGATCGTCATTATCCTTATTGGCAAAAGGCAGTTCTACCGCCCAGTCGTGCGGCAGAGTAACATTACGCCATAAAGAATCGTTGAATACAGCAGCAATAGCTGTATGCTCAGCCTTGCCTGTCTTAGCAAAAATATTTGCCAGTCCGTAGTTAAAGTCTTTGGTGACGTCTGCGGCATGGCCGAGGTTAAACTTCCAGCCCTCATTGAAGCGGATTCTCTGACGGGATGATGTTTTTGAAGAAGGGGCTTTCGACTGTGAAAAAGATGAAATGCTGAAACAGGTTACAAGTATAAATAAAGAAGAGATGCGGAATAAGTAGGTCATCAGTATGAGGTTATTTTATTTCTAAACGAATATTTGCAAGGTCCACTGAAAGTTCGTCTTCCGGTTTTCCCTGGATCATGAATTGTATTTTATCTATATTGCGCCATTGAAGTGCTGAATTTTCTTTGCTGAAAAAATCCAAAGCCTGAAAACCTGGATATGGTCTGGGCAGCAGTATAAATGCATCACGCTTAAAGGCGCTTAAAGGAACAGCAATATCCTGAACCTGATTTCCGGGCTGAATAATGGCACTATAGGCTACAGCATCGCCGCCAATCAGCGTAATCTTTACTAACGTCTTTTTGACCGCAGCTGCACGCACTACAATTGTATTATATTCTGCATCAGATGCTAATGCCATCAGAATTTCTTCATTGTCCAGTCTGTTTACAAAGGTTTCTACTCCGCCCGGAGTAGTTTTTGCCGTTGGTCTGTGCGTCATTCGCAGGATCCGTTGTCCTGCAGCCTCAATAAACTCATATGGGTCAGTTTTCCAATCGGGAGAATAAAAAACAACAACACTATTTTCGTCTCTGCTGTCAAACAGCGAAAGTGCTTTACGCTTTAATGTGGCAGCATCAGTAGTATTCGCAGTAGCAGTTGGAGTAGTAGCAAAAGATCTGGCAGCAGAAATAGTGCTGGCGGGCTGATGTGCAGGGGCTACAAATTCTCTTAAGCCAATAACACCAACTTTGGTATACCCGGAAAGGTTGGTGCTGGTTCCTTTTTTCTCTATTAAATAGGTGCCAGGCCGGATGTTAAAAGTTTGTGCTGAAACTTGAGGCTGATA
>JAATFQ010000073.1 GCA_015655115.1 Sphingobacteriales bacterium | reverse complement strand
TTATCCAGTTCCTGTTCCTTGCGGTTCATATTTTCCAGACGTTGATTTACCGATTGTTCTTTTTGTTTAATCGCATTCTCACGTTGGTTTACCTGGTTATTTTTAGAATTTACTTCCTGTTCATGTTCAGTTTTCAACTGCAGGAACTTCTCTTTTGCTTCCAGCATCCTGTCTTTTTTCAGGATCTCTGCCTGCATTTCTGCATCCTTCAATATTTTCTTCGCTTTACTCTGAGCAGCAATCTCCTGTTTCTTCAGCAGGCTGCGCAGCAGGTATCTGCCCACTAATACGCCAATAACCAGACCGGCAAGTACATATCCTATTGTTCCTATTATTTCCATTTCAATTTATATATATAAAAATCTGCATGAGTCAAACACTTTTATTCTATCCTGTGCTCATGCAAGTTCAATTATTCATTTTTAATTAACACCCAATCCTAAATCATTATCCCCATACGCTTCCTCCTGCACCGTCAAAAAATTAAATCAAGCTGCAAAAAAAAACCGCAGTCAGATTTAAGCTTATTGCGCTAAAGCCTGAATCAACTGGTTTTTAAAATACTGTATCCAGCAAAAACCAGTAAATTCAAAATTTACCTGACAATGAAACTAAAAACTTAACAACGGTTAAATCTTCTTCGCTTTGATATATTGAACGTCTATTTGGTAAAAAATTCGTTCAATAAACTATCTAATTCTTCAACTTTCTCAGCAACTGCAGTATCCTGGTCCTGCACTTTGTTTTCTACTTTTAATACCGTAGTTGCATAATGCAATACAGCCATAGAGAGCAAATCCTGTTTATCTCTAACCGCATAATTTTCCTGATAGTCCTTTATGCGTTCGTTAATAATTTTGGCTGCGCGCCTTACAATTTCCTCTTCTTCCGTACTCACCTTTAAGGGGTAAATACGGTCAGAGATAGTTATTTTAATCGAGATTTCTCCCATTTCTTAGCTTTGTTTCATTCCTTGTAGTATTTATTTTTTAAGCAACACCACACACTTATCAATTTCACGCACAAAATCGTTAATTTTTTGCTTTATATCAAGTGTCTTTTCGCTTGTCCCCTCGATACTCTTCGCCAGTTTCAGTACCCGCATCTTTTCATCCATCTCAGAATGCCTGATTTTAGCAGCATTCAAAGCCAGTTTAACCGATGCATTCTCTTGCTTTAACAGTTCGTTTTCTTCCTGCAAGGCATTACAAAGCTCTATTAGGCGAGCTGTTTTATGTAATACTGAATTTAATTGTTCTGCAACCGAAGACATATTGTTAAAATTGATTTGTGCCTGTAAATATTCCTAAAAGTAATAAATAAAATTACTTTCTGATCTCTGCTTTCGCTGTTTGCGCTAAATTAGCAATAATCTTTTGCATAACAGCATCAATTTGCTTATCCGTTAAGGTCTGATCCTCATCCTGCAGGGTGAAATTGAGGGCGTACGACTTCTTATTTTCCGGCAGTTTATCACCTACGTAGACATCGAACACCTGTACATTTTTCAACAATTTCTTCTCTGTTTTAAATGCAATGGTCTTCAGGGTATCAAAAGTAACCGCTGTATCTACCAGCATAGATAAATCTCTTCTTACTGCAGGATACTTAGGGATTTCTTTATTCACGATTTTGTTCTTCTTCACAATATCAAGCAATAGATCCCAGTCAAAATCAGCATAGTAAACATCCTTGTCAATATCAGCCAGCTTTTTATCAGCTGCAGTTACTGCACCAAAAGAAACGATCGTCTGCTGTCCCCTGAAATACTTCAGCCCGAAAGCATAATCTTCATTGCTCAACTCCTCGGTCTGATAGTTAGAGATGCCCAGCCTGCCCAGTATAGCATCTACTGCTGCTTTCAGATTATAAAAGCTTACTGCCACTGGTTTATCATTCCATTGCTCCGATGTATTTGCTCCTGAAAGGACAATCATTAAACGCGGCCGTTCTACATATTTTTCATTAATCAAATGATATGTTTTACCAAATTCATAAAACTTAATATCACCGCTTCTTCTATTCAGGTTATAGGCTACACTTTCCAGTGCCGGCATCAATAAACTCTGGCGCATTACATTCAGGTCAGAGCTCAGCGGGTTCAGGATCTTCACTGCCTCTTCCTCATTTTTAGAATAAACACCTTTCGTTAACGAGTTGCACCAGATTTCAAGGAAACCATTTGCAGTCAGCATATCCGCAATAGAATGCTGCGTCTGCTCTTTATCGGGTTTCGACGTAAAAGACAGTGAAGCATTGACCTTAGCAGGGATTTCAATATTATTGTATCCGTAAATCCTTAATACCTCTTCAGTGATATCACATTCACGGGTAACGTCAACTTTAAAAGTAGGCACCTTCAGGGAAAGTCCTTCTGCTGATTCTGCAGCAACCTCAATGCCTAAAGATGTGATTATGGCTTTAATTTCCTCATCAGGAATAGCTGCACCTATCAGCTTGGTTATATTTTTATAGCTTACCTGAACATCAAATGGCGCAATTGGTGCCGGGTATAAATCACCAACTTCCGAAGAAATAACGCCCCCTGCCAGCTCCTGAATTAGCAAAGCTGCACGTTTTAATGCGAAAACCGTCATCTCAGGATCGGTACCACGCTCATAACGGAAAGAAGCATCCGTTTTCAGCGTATGTCTTTTTGCCGTTTTACGCACCGAAACAGAGTTGAAATAGGCACTTTCTAAGAAGATATTCTTCGTTTCTGCACTTACACCAGAATTCTTACCTCCGTATACACCAGCAATAGTCATAGGTTTTTCCGCGTCACAGATCATCAGGTCTTCTGACGACAGTTCGCGTGTTACTCCATCAAGTGTAACAAATGGTGTTTTATCGGCACATTTTTTTACGATTACCTGAGCACCTGCAATTTCATCGGCATCAAACGCATGTAAGGGCTGACCGAGATCGTGTAGTACATAGTTGGTAATATCAACAATATTATTGATCGGGCGGATACCGATTACTTTCAGCTTATCCTGTAACCAGTCTGGCGATGCTTTAACTGTTACTCCGCTAATCGATACACTGCTGTACCGCGGGCAGGCAACAGTATCCTCTACACGAACGCCGATCTTAAGATCTTCATTAGCTGTTTGAAAAGAAGAGACGTCAGGCATTTTCAAGTCCGTCCTCAGAAAAGCAGCCAGATCTCTTGCCACACCTAAATGTGACGCTGCATCAGCTCTGTTTGGCGTAAGGCCAATTTCAAAAAGATAGTCGTCTTCCATCTTGAAGTAGTCTTTTGCTGCAGTACCTACTACGGCATCTTCTGCTAAAACCATAATCCCATCATGAGAAACACCAAGGCCAATTTCATCTTCAGCACAGATCATCCCTTCGGATACTTCAGCTCTTATCTTCGATTTATTGATTTTAAAAGGCTCCCCTTCATTAGGATATACAGTGGTACCTACTGTAGCTACTACAACCTTTTGTCCGGCGGCAACATTTGGCGCACCACATACAATCTGTATCGCTTCAGCAGCCCCTACATTTACAGTAGTAACCCTTAAGCGGTCGGCATTTGGATGTTGTACACAGGTCAGCACTTCACCGATCACCAATCCGGCTAAACCACCAACAATAGGCTGTACTGTCTCCAGGCTTTCGACCTCCAAGCCGATATTGGTTAAGATTAAGGAAAGCTCTTGCGGGGTATGATTAGTTTGTATGAACTGTTTAAGCCAATTATATGATATCTTCATCTTCTGTTTCTTTCTAAAATGCAAAGATATAAATTAAACAACACCCTCATCGCATAAGCTGTAGAATGATTTACTAGTCATAATGAGATGATCTATCACTGGCAGGTCGAGCATTTTACCCGCTGCCATTAACTTTTTAGTGATCGTAAGATCTTCCTGACTTGGTTTCAAATTGCCTGAAGGGTGATTATGCGTGAGCACGATAGAAGCCGCCTGCTGTTCCAGTGCTACTTTAAAGATGATTTTAGGATCTGCCACAGTACCAGACTGCCCCCCTTTGCTAATCTGCTGCTTGCTGATAACCCTATTGGCCCTGTTAAGCAACACGATCCAAAATTCCTCATGATGCAGATCTTCGTAAACAGGCTTCATATATTCAAACACATCTCTGGAAGAAATGATCCTGAACCTTTCTTTAATCGACAGCTCATTTCTTCTGCGGCTGAGTTCCAGAGCTGATATAATGACCATAGCTTTTGCCTCGCCAATTCCTCTGAACTTTACCAGATCCTGAACAGTCATCTGTCCCAGCACATCAAGGTCATTCCCACAACCATTCAGTATCCGCTTGGTCAAAGCTACGGAGGTTTCTTTTGTACTTCCCGAGCCGATCAATATGGCCATCAGCTCTGCATTAGAAAGATGGCGACGGCCATGAAGCAATAATTTTTCCCGTGGCCTGTCGGCTTCAGCCCATGCCTTTATACTTACATTTTGTTCATAATTTTCCATAAACAGAAAAACGGGATAAGCCAAGACCTATCCCGTTTTCGTTAATATTGTAAAGGTATATCTAATTTTAGTTTGTTAGCAAACTTAAATCAGGAAAAAGGTGTTGATATTTTCGTGGCCCAATAAAATTCCAAATCAACATTACTCTTATTCAATCCTGTTATCTTAAAAAAGGCCTTAAGTAAGGCGAAAGTATCCAATCATGCCCAATAACTGCCCGGGAACGGGTAGGGATGTTGCCCGATTGTTGCCTGACTGTTGCCCGGTTGTGGCCTAGGCATCTGTACCCCATCCGTACCCCAACTGTACTCCAACCGTACCCCATCTGTACCCTTAGGTATAGTTGGGGTACGGATGGGGTACGGTTGGAGTATAGTTGGCCGGGCAACAGTCAGGCAACAACTGGGCAACACCCGGGCAACATATGCATCCGTGTCCGGGCTGTCTCCGGATCGTTATAATACCAATGACAAGGGCAGCAGCAGCTATCCATCAGATTGACAGAACAATCTTTCCGATGTGTTTTCCTTCTTCCAATCGCCTGTAAGCATCTTGCACCTGATCAATAGAAAATATAGTATCAATAACTGGATGTATGTCGTTAACCTCAATAGCGCGATTTAAAGCTTTAAAACTTTCCACACTTCCCACGGCAAGCCCCTGTATCCTCAAAAAGGACATGTTAATCTTATGTTCGTGAATATTCAATGCAAGGTCAGCTCCGGAAATAAATCCGGCTGTACCCACAAACCCATTTTCTTTCACAGAGAGCAGTGATTTTGCAATAGTGTCAGTTCCAGCTACGTCCAGCGTAATATCCACACCTTCACCATTTGTTAATGACAATACTTTATCCTGCCATTGCGGATATTCATTGTAATTAACCACAGCATCAGCACCTAAGACTTTTAACCTTTCTGCCTTCTCATTGGAACTTGTTGTGGCAATAATTCTCGCTCCGGCCGCCTTTGCGATTTGCAGGGCGAAAAGTGATACCCCACCGGATCCCTGAACCAATACCGTCTGTCCTAATTGCAAGTTTGCCTGATTAATCAAAGCATGCCATGCAGTAAGGGCTGCAATGGGAAGCGTAGCTGCCTCTTCAAAACTGAGATTTTCAGGAGCCTTAACCAGTCCATGTGCAGGGATGCAGACATATTCAGCGAGAACGCCAGGCGTTTGCCATGCTACTCTAACACGATTACTTTCCTTGTCTATCTTTCCTTTCGTCCAGTTCTGCACATACTGGATAACCACACTGTCGCCAACATTCCATTGTGTAACCTCTTCTCCTAAAGCTATAACCAAACCGGAACCGTCGGAAGCTGGAATGTAAGGAAAAGAAAGGTCGTTGCTAAAGCTTCCGTTAGCCAATATCAAGTCCAGATAATTCAGGGACACTGCCTTGATTCGTATCAATACCTCGTTTCTCTTAGGGATTGGTATCTCTACTTCGTTAATTTGGAAATTATTAATTCCAAAACTATTTAATTGAACCGCTTTCATTTGTTTAAATTTTATAATACAAAGTTGAGAAAGCAGGTATCCTGAAAGCAGTAACGCAATCTGAAATAATAGTAATATTATTGGATTGCCTGTTTCCGTTATTGTAAACTTTTTACTTTTGTAATATGGATTTCATTCATGATACATTTGCTATAGAAGTCGCCAGTTTCGAGGAATGGCAGAACAGGAGCAGGAAAAACAGCTTTTTCGAGCTAGTGTATATTCTCGATGGAACAGGAAGCCAAAGTGTAAACTACGTTAAGTATCCATATCAACAAAATGGTATTTTTCTTCTACCAACTGCTAAATGCCATCAGTATATAATCAATGAGCCGACAAAGTTTCTCTTTATCCGTTTTACCAGTGGTTACTTTACTCCCGGTGCAAATGATCAGGTTGATTATAGCCAGTGGTTCAGCAGGCTGAATTTTATCATGGGCAATCATAGTTACCATCCGGGAGAACTGATCGATGATCCCAATGAAAAGTCGCAGGTAAAAAGATTACTTGATGTAATTCTTTTTGAATATGAGCATAAAGGACCCTGTTATGCATTTATCATACAGAATACGCTGGTATCAATTCTAGGTGTAATTTGCCGTAATATCCAACGGAGGATACTAAAAGGACGTACCTTTACAGATACTAAATTTGCCGATCTGCTCAACTTTATAAGCTTTAATATCATGGATCCGGATAAACTTTCTGTTTCTTATTTATCCGAAAAATTTAATGTAGCTGAAACCTACTTTAGTGAATACTTCAGCAGGAATGCTTCAGAACGGTTTCAGGATTATGTTATAAAATCGAGGCTCAGGATAGCAGAGTCAAGGGCTCAATATACCGATCTACCTTTACAGAATATTGCACTTGAATTGGGCTTTACTGATAGCAGTCATCTCAATAAAATGATGAAAAAGCACTTTGACAAGGGAATGAGGGAAATACGTAAAGGGAAAATAATTGAATAAGTACTATTAATACTAAACTTTCTGTTTTAAATCCAGGACTTTCATCAGAGTTTAGATTACCGGGAGAGTTTTTTTTAAATTTCGAAAGGGTTTATTAATTTTAATCCTTCTATCCTGTTGAAGTCTTTCGTGTTGCGACTAATTAAAGTAAGATCATTCGTAAATGCTGTGGCGGCAATAATTGCATCCGGTAATTTAACTGCATATGTTTAAGAAGTTCCAACATCTTATCCTTATATGCCCATCCAGTTCAAATACCACGCAATCAGCAATAAAATTCTTTAATAAAATAAGATCTTTATTTGTAGCGGCTTTCCAACATAATAATTCTATTTCTGTAATAGCTGAAATAGCCGGAATAGAGTCTTTTAGGATTGACTAGGCTACATGAAATAAATGTATTTCAGCTCTTTTACCGGATATAGCCCATAAAAAAACGGGATAAGCCAAAGCCTATCCCGTTTTCAATACTGTTGTAACGCTATACCTATTTCAGGTTGTTAACGAACTTAGTTAACTTGGATTTGTTGTTTGCAGCTTTATTTTTGTGGATCACATTCTTTTTAGCCAAACGATCTAACATAGATATAACTGTAGGCAATAATTCCACTCCAGAGGCTTTATCTACTGAAGCACGTAATCTTTTGATAAATGTACGTGTAGTTTTTGCCTGATATCTGTTACGTAAACGTTTAGTAGCGTTTGCTCTAATTCTTTTTAAAGACGATTTATGATTTGCCATTTTTTAGTATAATATTATTATATATATAAAAGCCATCCTATTGTTCCGTCAGGCTTTTAATTTTCTGTTTTCGGACTGCAAATATAGAACTTATGTTTTTAATATGCAAAACGTTATTATAAATAATTTGAATATTCTTAAATATTGATTCACATGCCTTTACAAGCAGGATTAAAGCACTATTAAAAATAAAATTCCTGCTACTATGATACGCCATTCGGCAAATCATATCAATGTCAGCCATCTTTCACACACTACGAAGCTGGTATATAAGTACACCAGAGGTATACCGCCGTTCCGCAACCCACTATGATCAATAGGCTGTCTGACCATAACCAGCACTGTTCGATGGCGGACAACAACTGTCTGATAATGAACAGATCAATTTATCATTCAAAAATAAAACACTAATTATCAGCAAATTAAAACAACTTACAGGTTTGGCATTAGTTTAGAAGAAATAATTATAACCTACCTGTTATAGCTGCATCTTCCCTTATTAAGATAGTATGGAGCAGGTAACCCTGTTGAAATTGAGAATAAGATTGAAATTGAGAACGACCAAAAAAATATATTAATATGTTTAAACTAAACCTGAAAATAGCCTACCGGAATCTCCTCAAAAACAAATTTTATACCGCCGTCAATATTATCGGGCTGTCGCTCGGCCTCACTGCTTTTGTATTCGTGCTACTGTACATCAACCACGAAAAAAGCTACGACACCTGGTCGCCCGCACTCAACAATGTTTATCAGATCAGAGAACATCACGACTTTTTTACGCCCGACAATAAAGTGCATTGGCAGGATAAAAACGATAGCAGGATTGCCGGACTTGTCCGGGAGCATTTACCGCAGGCTGTAGCTGTTACTGAATTAGAAGGAGAATTCAGCTTCGGCAATGGCTTTTCCATTAAAACAGACCATGCAGACCCTATTATGGTTAAACAGGTAAGAGACGCCGACAGTAGCTTCTTTCATGTTTTCAGTTACCACTTTTTGCAGGGCGATGCGCAAACTGCGTTGAGCAATCCTAAATCCATTGTCTTAAAACATAGCCTTGCCCAACGCCTATTTGGCACGGATAAAGTTTTAGGTAAGGTGGTAAAGGTTATCATCTGGCGGGGCGATAAAGGCCAGTCATTAACAGTAACCGGGGTAGTCGCTGATCCGGAATCTCCGCAAAGCGCAAATTTTAACGCTTTAATGCGGACAGGGAACAGGGATAAGGATCCTGATAATATAGAAGCGAGCAACTATTGCGAGGTATACGCAAAACTGAATGCTGCTGCTGACACAACAGTGCTGAACAAGACTTTGCAAAAAATCTATATCGACTATAAAAAGGCGCTGCTTCTTAAGCGGAAAGTAGAATTAAAGGATTTTTATACAAACGGGAAAACTCCCGGATTGAAAGCAATTCCCTTGCGTGAAGTCCATGCCAACCCGCCTTTCACAACCAACTGGATCGAAAAGCTTAAACCAGTAGTTGCCATATCCATCTTCCTCCTGTTAATTTCAGTAACCAACTTCATAAATCTTGCCACTGCACAATCAGTTCAGCGTGCGAAAGAAGTGGGTGTTAAAAAAGTTCTGGGTGCCTATAAAAAACAACTTATTGCACAGTTTTTAATGGAATCTGCATTACAAAGCATAGTATCGTTGTTTTTGAGCATTGTCTTCATAGAACTTTTAATCCCTGTATTTAATCAGCAGTTTAAGCTGGAACTGAGCTTTTTTGGTAACATTCATTTCTACACTATACTCTTGCAGATGTGCTGTCTTTTTGTGGCAGTGACCCTGCTGGCGGGATTTTATCCTGCATGGATGCTGTCGGGCTACAATCCTGTGGCAGTGCTAAAAGGAAACTATGAGAATGGCTTAAAAGGCGTCGCACTGCGCAATGCACTAGTAGTCTTTCAGTTCGTGATTTCGGTAACGTTTATGATTACAGTAGCCGCCATGCATTTGCAGACTGCTTATATGAGCAATAAAGACCTTGGCTTTGACAGAAGCAAGCTGATCAATATTCAAACCAACTATGAGGACGATTTTGCAGAACGTTTAAAACGAATTCCAGGCGTAAAATATGTGGCTACAACAACCCAGCTTCTGGGGAATGCTTTTAATGTGCCCCAGGAGATTTCGTACAAAGGAAATAAACTTAACCTCAACACCGTAACAGTAACTATGGATGCTTTGCCGGCACTCGGAGTGAATGTTAAGGAAGGCCGACTGTTTTCTGCCGGCCGTAAGCAGGACACCATAAATTCTGTGGTGCTGAATGAGGCCGCCGCAAGCTTAATGGGAAAAAATATGGTGGGTCAAACTTATGATGTTAAAAATGATGCAAAAAAACTCAGCTTCCAGGTGATAGGTGTGATTAAGGATTATCATAACGAGGGTTTTGAAAAGGCCGTATTGCCCACCATTTATAAAGTGACACAGCTTGGTGGTACGTCGATGACAAACAACCTTTTAGTCCGCCTGACTACAGATAACAGTGCCGCAATTATTAAAAAGATAGAGGCGGAATGGAAAATGCTTTATCCCGATTTCCCCATAGCATACAACACAATGGACGATGCCTTTAAACACGTCATGGAAGATAATGAACGTTTTACAAATATGATTGCACTATTCAGTATTGCCTCTATCACACTTTCTCTGTTAGGACTGTTCAGCTTATCTATCTTCATCACCAAACGCCGCACCAAAGAAATTGCTGTCCGCAAAGTTTTAGGTGCCTCGAACCTTCAAATAGTGAACCTGCTTAATAAATCGTTTTTGCTCCTTGTGGTGACAGCGAATTTGGTAGCATGGCCGATCGCTTATATTGTGATCAGAAAATGGCTTGATGGCTTTGCCTATCGCATTGATATGCCTTTCTTACCTTTTGCAATGGCATCGGTAGTGTCAGTTACTATTGCTATACTGACCGTAAGCCTGCAGGCAAGGAAAGCGGCAATCAGCGACCCCGTGAATGCGCTGAAGTATGAATAATCAAAGCATTAAAAAATTCGCCTAAGATTGGAGCAAAGGATCACCATTCATAAATCTATTCTTTTAAAAAATAGGTTGTATTTTTACTGAATTCACTATATTTGTATTATGGAAACGCTAATTGTACAGCCGGAAACTAAAGAGCAATTAATAGCTTTAAAAGCTTTTATTAAAGCTCTTAAGATTAATTTTAGATCTGAAAAAAGCCCATATCATCCGGAGTTTGTAGAAAAAATCCTTCAAGGTAAAGAGGACATCAAAAATGGGAAGGGCGTTAAAATAGCCATTGAAGATCTGTGGAAGTAACCTTTAGCCCCAAAGCAGTTGAGGACTTGAAATACTGGCGGAAATCCGGAAATAAAAATGTTCAAAAGAAAATAGAGCTTCTTCTCCTTTCCATACAAGAAACGCCATTTGAAGGCATTGGCAAACCAGAGCCTTTGAAATATGCTTTATCAGGAATTTGGTCACGCAGGATAAACCCAAGAACACAGACTTGTATACCAGGTGAGTGAAAATAATGAAATAACAATTCTTGATATCTTATCACTAAAAGGACACTATTAATTCTCCAGTTCGTCTTAAAAAAATATAAGAGTCAATCTTTCCGTATAACTAGAGCAATATAATATACAAAAACCTTTCATTAAAGGTGTAAAATGCTATTTTTGGGAACATTTCAATGAAAACCGGCTAAGCTGGCTTGAATACCCATGAATAATATATAAATACTAATGAAAAAACGTATAGCCATATTTGCCTCAGGTTCCGGATCCAACGCACAGAAAATCATGGAGCTATTCAAACATAGCCAGGAAGCAGAAGTAGCGCTGGTACTCACCAATAACCCCGATGCCTACGTTTTACAGCGCGCAGATAACTTTGAGATCCCTTCCCACATTTTCGACAGGAAAGAGTTTTATGAATCGGATACCATTGTGGAGATGCTTAAAAATATGGATATAGATCTGATTGTTTTGGCTGGTTTCTTATGGCTTATTCCGAAAAGTCTGACGGACACTTATCCCGGAAGGATCATTAACATTCACCCTGCCCTGCTTCCCAAGTTTGGTGGCAAAGGCATGTATGGTGAGCGTGTACATAAAGCGGTACTTGCTGCCGGAGAAACCGAAGGTGGCATCACTATCCATTATGTAAACGAAAACTATGACGAAGGGGAGTTCATTTATCAGGCCAAATACCGCATTGATAAGGGCGACAACCTCGAAATGGTGCAATTCAAAGGACAACAACTTGAACATCAGCACTATCCCCGCATCATTGAAAGTATTATAAAGAAGATAAAAAAATAAGCATTTTTATTACCCCCAGTATAAAATTTACCGATAAAAACCCTTAATTTTGCGGCTCAAAAATAACACCCAATGAGTCAGCAAATAAAGATCAAAAACGCTTTAATTTCAGTTTATTACAAAGATGGCCTGGAGCCTCTTGTCCGCCTGCTTGCTAAGCAGGGAGTGCAGTTATTCTCTACCGGTGGTACAGAGCAATTTATCAAGGACCTGAATTTACCTGTTACTGCTGTTGAAGACCTTACTGGTTACCCATCGATCCTGGGTGGAAGGGTGAAAACTTTACACCCGAAAGTTTTCGGCGGGATCTTAAACCGCAGAGGCCTTAATGAAGACAAAGCACAGATCGCTGAATATGAGATCCCTGAAATTGATTTGGTGATCGTGGATCTTTACCCTTTCCAGGAAACACTTAAAGCTGGCGGCACTGAAGAAGAAATTATTGAGAAAATTGATATCGGTGGTATCTCTCTGATCAGGGCTGCTGCTAAAAACTTTAATGATGTAGTTATCCTGGCATCGAAAGATGATTATGCTACACTGCAAAATCAATTAGAAGAACAAAACGGTGAGACTTCACTGGAGCAACGTAAAGCGTATGCTAAAAAAGCATTCCACACTTCTTCACATTACGACACGGCGATCTTCAACTATTTCAACACTGAAGAACCTCTTGACGTTTTCAAATTGAGTATCAACACTTCCAAAACATTACGTTACGGAGAAAATCCACACCAGCAGGGTGTATTCTTCGGCGACCTGGATGAGATGTTCACTAAATTAAACGGTAAAGAATTATCATATAATAACCTGGTGGATGTTGACGCTGCGGTAAGCCTGATCGATGAGTTCGATGAGCCTACTTTTGCCATCCTGAAACACACTAACGCCTGTGGTATCGCCTCAAGAGCAACAATTGCTCAGGCATGGGACGATGCACTGGCATGTGACCCTGTGTCGGCCTTTGGCGGTGTGCTGATCACTAACGGTGAGGTGGACCTGGCTACGGCTACAGAAATTAACAAATTGTTTTTTGAAGTGCTGATTGCCCCTTCTTACCAGCCTGAAGCGGTAGAATTGTTCAAAACGAAAAAGAACAGGGTAATTTTACAGCGCAACCCTGTTGAACTGGGCAAAAAACAATTCAAAACGCTATTAAATGGCGTGATTGAGCAGGATAAGGACCTGATTATTGAAGGCCCTGACCAGATGACAGCTGTTACAGAAAAATTAGCTACGCCAGCAGAATTGAAAGATTTGTTCTTCGCCAATAAGATCGTTAAACATACCAAATCAAACACTATTGTATTTGTAAAAGACAACACTTTGCTGGCCAGCGGTGTGGGGCAGACTTCAAGAGTGGACGCTTTGAAACAGGCAATTGTTAAAGCGAACGAATTTGGCTTTAGCCTGACAGGTGCGGTGATGGCTTCGGATGCATTTTTCCCTTTCCCGGATTGCGTAGAAATCGCCGCTGAAGCAGGCATTACCGCTGTTTTACAGCCAGGTGGCTCTATTAAAGATGCAGACTCGGTGAACATGGCAAATGAAAAAGGAATTGCGATGGTAACTACTGGCATCAGACATTTTAAGCACTAATATATTTGTCTGCTTATACAATAAAAAGACGTAGTTTTACATTACTATAGTATACAGAATTTTTAATATATAAATTATCACCTATAAATGGGTTTATTTAACTGGTTCACACAAGAGGTTGCCATAGATTTAGGCACCGCCAACACCCTGATTATACATAATGATAAAGTTGTTGTTGATGAGCCTTCAATTGTTGCTTTCGACAGACAAACGAATAAAATCATAGCAATAGGTCGTCAGGCCATGCAAATGGAAGGGAAAACGCACGATAATATCCGTACGGTAAGACCTTTAAAAGACGGCGTAATAGCAGATTTTAATGCTGCTGAAGCAATGATAAAAGGCATGATACGCATGCTGAACGGCGGCAAAGGCTGGATGTTCCCTTCATTAAGGATGGTTATCTGTATTCCATCGGGTATTACCGAAGTGGAAAAACGCGCGGTAAGGGACTCGGCAGAAATTGCCGGTGCCAAAGAAGTATACCTGATCCACGAACCTATGGCAGCAGCTGTAGGTATCGGTATTGACGTAGAAGAACCTATGGGCAATATGATCATCGATATAGGTGGTGGTACTACTGAGATCGCTGTAATCGCTTTATCTGGTATTGTATGCGACCAGTCTATCCGCGTTGCGGGAGATAACTTCGACTCTGATATCGTAAATTATATCCGCCGTCAGCATAATATTATGATCGGTGACCGTACTGCGGAGAAGATCAAAATTGAAGTTGGTGCTGCTTTACCTGAATTATCTGATCCACCGGCAGATTTCGCTGTACAGGGAAGAGATTTAATGACAGGCGTACCTAAACAAATCACGGTATCATACACTGAAATTGCACATTGCCTGGATAAATCGATTTCTAAGATTGAAGAAGCAATTCTGAAAGCATTAGAGATTACCCCTCCGGAACTTTCTGCTGATATTTATCAGACAGGTATTTACCTGACAGGTGGCGGCGCTTTGCTGCGCGGACTGGATAAACGTGTTGCGGCAAAAACAAAGCTTCCTGTGCACGTAGCAGAGGATCCATTGCGTGCTGTAGTACGTGGTACTGGAATTGCCCTTAAAAATATCGGTGGCTTCAAATTTTTAATGCAGTAATTTATTAATAGCCTAAGAGATATAAAATGTGAGTCGGCTATAAACCGTACTCGCATTTTGTGTTTCAACTCATAATGTACAGATATGCGTAACCTTTGGATTTTCATAAACAGATACAACGCATTTTTCCTGTTCATCATTTTCTTTACCATTGGGGTGGTGTTAACAGTAAAAAACAATGCTTATCAGCGCAGTGTAACCTTCAACTCTACCAATGAAGTGGTTGGCCTTGCCTATGAAAACCTGAATATATTTAAAAGATATGTTAATCTGGGTACTGTAAATGATAGCCTCGCTAAAGAAAATGCAAAACTGAATACGCAGCTACTGGCCATACAAAACGTTGATACAGCTAAGCTGGTTACGGTAAAGGATACGGTGAATGCTGTACAGTTCACGTATTTAGCGGCCAGGGTAATCAAGAATTCCATTACTTTAAGAAATAACGTAATTACGATCAACAAAGGCACGGCCGACGGTATTCAAAGTGGGATGGCAGTAATTTCTGCAGGGAAAGGCGTGGTGGGCCTCATCAGGGATGTTTCGCCGCACCTGGCAACGATAGAATCCCTCCTTAATAAAAATACAAAGATCAGCGTGAGCATCAAGTCGACTAAAGCTCTAGGCTCGCTGGTTTGGGGCGAAAGAAATTCTGATTACAGTAAAGCATATATCAAAGATATTCCCAATCATTTTAAAGTTAAACTGGGTGACACCATCGTTACATCCGGCTTCGGCTCTTTCCCTCCAGGTATTCCTGTAGGAAGGATCAGTAACAGGGGTATTGCTACGGGAGACAATTTTCTGACTATTGAGATAAATCTTTTTAATGATTTCAGTACTTTGCAATATGTATATGTGATCAAGGATAAATTTGCACAGGAACAAAAGGAATTAGAATCAAAATTACCAAATGAACAGTAGAATTATTTTAGTCAATGTGGTAAGGTGGTTTCTCCTGCTTTCTGTACAGGTACTCCTGTTAAGGAACATGAGCTTTTATAATCTGGCTACACCCTTCACGTATATCCTGTTCCTTTTACTACTCCCCTTTGGTATCCCTAACTTGTTATTATACCTTATTGCTTTTGGCACGGGGATTACACTGGATGCATTTTATGATACGCTGGGCGTGCATACCGCTGCCTGTGTTACACTTGCTTTTGTAAGGATCCTCTTTATTTCGGTATCGGTAAGCCGCGACAACTTTGATGAACCTGAGCCTTCTTTAGGGCATATGGGCTTCAGATGGTTTGCACTGTATGCCGTGCTCTGCACATTTTCACACCATCTGGTGCTTTTCTTTTTAGAGGCTTTTAAATTAACTGAGCTCTCTTATACCTTGTTAAGATGCCTGCTTAGCGCTATCTTTACGTTGTTTACTATTCTGCTGGTCGAGTTGATCTTCTTTAATAGAAAAATGCGCTAATGGATAATCTTTTTAACAGAAAATATATCATTCAAGGCTTGTTTATAGTGGTTGCTCTTATCCTGATAGGACAGCTTTTCTATATCCAGGTGGCAAGCGACCGCTATTTCCTGTCGGCGAATAGCAATGTGCTGCGCAAAAAATATACTTTTCCCGCCCGTGGGGTAATCCTGGACCGCAATAACAAGGTGATGGTGCAGAATGAGCCTGTGTATGATTTAATGGTAACGCCAAATCTGGTGAAGCCCTTTGACACGCTGGAACTCTGCCGCATTATCGGGATTGATATGAAGGGCTTCCATAAACGCTTTAATAAAGCGAGAAGTCAGTCGTTATATCAGCGCTCGGTGTTTGAGAAACAATTGTCGGTGCAGACTTATGCTGCATTGCAGGAGCGGCTTTCGCGTTTTATAGGGTTCGAAACCCAAAACAGAACGGTAAGACATTATCCTGATAGTGTGGCCGGACAGTTTTTTGGCTATGTGAAGGAAGTATCTGAGAAGGATATTGATGAAAGTGACGGCTATTACCGCCCGGGAGATTATATCGGCAAGTCTGGCATTGAACGCGAATATAATGATGTGCTGCGTGGTGAACGCGGTGTAGAAAATACAATATATAATGCCCGCAATGTTCCGCAGGGAAGTTACCTGGAAGGTAAGCGTGATACTTTGGCGGTGTCTGGTGAAACGCTGGTTTCCTCGCTGGATATAGAAATGCAGAAGTTGGGCGAAGAGCTGCTGAAAAATAAAGTAGGCAGTATTGTGGCTATTGAACCTGCAACAGGAGAAGTGCTCGCTTTTGTCAGCAGTCCCACGTACGACCCTAACCTGATGGTGGGCAGACAGCAGGGAAATAACTATATGGATATTTTCCGTTCTCCAAACCGCCCTTTTACTGTGCGCCCGGTTTCTGGTTATTATTCTCCTGGCTCCGCTTTTAAACCGGTAGACGATTTGATTGCATTGCAGGAAGGCGTAATTGATCCGAATACAACTTTCAACTGCCCCGGAGGTTACTGGGCCGGAAATCACCTGGTACGCTGCGAACACGTAGACGGACCTATTTCTATGCGCCGGGGACTGGCTAGATCCTGTAATACGTATGCCTGTTACGTTTTTCAGAAACTGATGACACAAAGCAAGTTTAAAAGCAAAACTGCTGCATACGACTCCTGGGCAGCTAAGGTAAGGAAGTTCGGTTTAGGCTCTAAGCTTGACCTGGATATGCCTTTTGAACGTAAGGGCCGCCTGTTCACCTCGGAGGAATACACTAAAAGATTTGGTAAATACTGGGGGTATACGACAGTCATTTCATTGGCCATTGGCCAGGGGGAGATGAGTGCTACTCCTTTGCAAATGGCCAATATCATGGCAATCATCGCCAACAGGGGATATTATATCAAGCCGCATTTAATCAAAGGCATCGGCGAGAAGAAGGAAGTTAAAAAAGAATACCTGATAAAAAATTATGTGGGCATCGACCTGCCGCATTTTGAGCCTGTAATAGATGGGATGCAGGATGCTGTAAATGCACCTTATGGTACCGCACGGGAGTCGGCCATACCGAATATCCTCTTTTGCGGAAAAACAGGTACTGTACAAAACCCACACGGAAAAAACCACTCTGTATTTATTGGTTTTGCTCCTCGTGATAACCCCAAAATAGCTATTGCTGTAATTGTGGAAAATGCCGGTTTCGGCGGCTCGTATGCAGCACCAATTGCCAGCTACCTTACGGAGAAATATCTGACAGGCAAACTTTCAGGTAACAGGATTGAGCGTGCAGAATGGATGAAAAAACAAGTGATACTGCCAGAAATACCCAAACCTAAAGCAAAATTTGTACCTAAGCCCACTGATAGCACAGGTAAAATACTGACTGTTCCAGTACCAGCTGCGAATACGGTAACCAGTAAGCCTGCAGCTACCAAACCTGTAACTGTTAAACCTGCAACTATTAAACCCCCTATTCAAACTACGCGATGAGTACACAGCAAGGCAGCCGCTTTTTCTTCAATGTAGACTGGATCACTATTTTAATTTATGTGGCTTTATGTACTATTGGATTTGTAAATATCTATGCTTCTATATATAATCCGGATACATCTAGCTTGTTTAATTTCGGCAGTAATTACGGGAAACAGCTGATTTATATCATCACAGGGCTGATCCTTGGTTTTTCGATTTTACTGCTGGACGCCAAGTTTTTCAGTGTATTCTCCCCTATTGTATATGGCATTACTATGCTGCTGCTGATGGCGGTATTGGTTGTTGGGCGTAATGTTGGCGGTAACCAGGCATGGATATCTTTGGGCGGTGGTTTCAGGCTGCAGCCTTCAGAGCTGGCAAAGTTTGGCACCGCATTGCTCGTGGCACGATATGTAGGTAACTTTAACCCGAAATTCCGGGATATCAAGTCTATTTTTATTGTAGCACTGATTATTATTTTCCCGCTATTCCTGATCATGCTGCAGCCTGATACGGGTTCTGGCCTGGTATTCCTTGCTTTTATGTTCCCTCTTTACCGCGAAGGCCTGTCTGGTTATTTCCTGCTGATCTTTCTGGGAATGATTGTTTTGTTTATTGCCGACTTCCTCGTCCCTCTTTATATTCTGATTCCAATCATCCTTGCCGTCGGCGGTTTCTTCATCTATCAGAATAAACGCAAACAGAAGATAATGATCTCGATAGTGATGGCTACGATTATTGCTATTGCGTATTTATTTGTGGTGAAGCTCGCTTATGAAAAAGTACTGGAACCACATCAGCGGATACGTATAGAAATTATGCTGGGTCTGAAATCTGATCCCAAGGGGGCAGGATATAATGTGATCCAGTCTAAGATTGCTATTGGCTCCGGACAGCTGACCGGCCGCGGCTTCCTGGAGGGCACACAAACGAAATATGGCTATGTGCCCGAGCAGAGTACCGACTTTATCTTCTCTACCATAGGTGAAGAATGGGGCTTTATTGGCTGTACAGTAGTAATTAGCCTGTATATTTTTATGCTGCTGCGCATTATTAATTTAGCAGAACGGCAGCGCTCGGCTTTCTCCAGGGTTTATGGATATTGTGTGGCCAGTATTATCTTTTTCCACGTTTTTATCAATATCGGAATGACTATAGGCATTATCCCCGTAATCGGAATCCCTCTGCCTTTTATCAGCTATGGAGGTTCTTCGTTATGGAGTTTTACCGTATTACTTTTTATCTTCCTGAAACTGGATTCAAATAGAATGGGCTTTATTTAGCAGGAAAACGGCGATTTAATAATTCATAAAACTGATCTGCTGTATCCTGTTTTGCAGCCCAGTTATGCTTTACCGCATAGTTATTCTTTAAAAAGTGATCAGCAGTCTGAAAATCAGGCATCTTGTTTAAAAGGTCTACAGCTTCAGCATAAGCCAGATTATAACCGTTGAAAAGATCTCTGATATAAAGCATTTTATCATTTAAGCTGATCGCCTGCTTCAGGTCTTTTATCTCGGTTCTGCTGCTTCCAACATTGTTATTGACACTCTTGTTGCCTGCCAGGATATCGTTGAGTGTAGCAGGCTTAATAACGGGCTGTACGGCAACTGGCGGCACTATCGTCTCTGCTTCCTGAACCTCCTCAGCTCTTACCACTGGCGCACTATGCTCTTTTGGTTTCGCCAGATGCACTGTTTCTACTTTTTCGGCAAGCTCATCTACTATAACGGCTTGTTTTCCTATAAATGGTTTTTCTACCACAGCGGATTCTTGTACAGAACCTTCTTTTACAACATTTTCTTCTTCAATTGCTTCTTTTGCTTCTTCCTCTTTTACTTCTTCCTCTGGGATATTTTGTTCAGCAGCTCTCTCTTCTTCAAATTCTTCATTTACTTCTTCCTCCTGATAATGCACAGTATTGTTTTCGGCAACTAAGAAAGGTTCCGGTCCGATTTCATCTTCTTCAACAATGGGAGCTTCCAGTTCTTCCTGATCAATTTTTTCACGCAGCTTCTGCTTACGGGCGATAATCTCTTGCTCCTCGGTACTCAACGGCCTGTCGAATATTTCATCAATGGGCTTTTCCTCAAATTCAAACTGATCGGAAGGTGTTCTGTCCGACAGGATAAATTCGAAAGTGGAAGGCTCATTATCGAGCTTAAAGAGCTCTTCTTCAAGCATAGGTTTGTCAGCCTCAATGTGCTTTTCTTCAATTGGTGATACTGATACCTCAACAGCAGGCACAACTTTATGTATTTCGGTATGCTCCGGCAATATTTTCTGAATGTTCTTACTATTTATCTTTTTGATGATCTGAACATGGTCAGACAAAAAGTTTGAATTGGCAAGAAAAAGCTCGAGTTCCAAGTCGTTAAGTTCCTGGGGATTTTGAGCTAAGTATTGATACTGATCATTTAACTCACTAAGTATCTGTCCTATTTTTTTAAAGATATCCTCCTGGTTCATCATAGCTGTATAACGAAATAATTAATGGTTTATGTTGGTCAAATTGATATTCAAAAGTACTATAAAAATTTAAGGGGCTGTTCATTCCTATCTTGTTTTTTCATTTTAGCGAGATGCAAACAGTAAATTCCCTTAACGTTGTGCTATTTAAGCTGCTAACGGTCTTATTTATTAATTTAGGATACTACATGTAAATATTAATGGCATTTAACAATGGAATTTCGATATTTGCCAGTCAGATACCCCTAAAATTACCCATGTTATTTAGCGAACAGAATTACAGAAGAGGAGAATTTGGTGGCAGCATTGAAGTAATTTGCGGCTCCATGTTTTCCGGAAAAACAGAAGAACTGATCAGAAGACTGAAACGTGCAGAGATCGCTAAGCTGAACGTTGAAATATTTAAGCCTGTAACAGACACACGCTATGATGAAACGGCGGTTGTATCCCATAACTATAACAGCATTCCCTCTACGCCGGTAGATAACTCCGCAGCGATCCTTTTACTGCGCGGAGACACACAGGTAGTTGGGATTGATGAAGCGCAATTTTTTGACGAAGGACTGCCTGAGGTATGCAATGAACTGGCAAATAAAGGGATAAGGGTTATTGTAGCCGGCCTGGACATGGATTTTACAGGTAAACCTTTCGGACCTGTTCCGGCATTGATGGCTATAGCAGAACTGGTAACGAAAGTGAATGCTGTTTGTATGCGCTGCGGATGCCCGGCAATGTACTCTTACCGTAAGGTAGCCAGTGAAGCTAAGATACTGCTTGGCGAAAAGGAAAGCTACGAGCCCCGTTGCAGGGCCTGCTTTCATGCCAGGGATTAAGCCCTGATGCCATAGATTAAGCCCCGCCCAAGCCGCAGACTAAATAATACGATGGTGCTTAAGGGTATGATGTGGGGTTACAAAGTAAATGGCCCCATCTTTAAACATGTACCTTTTGATAACAGAGGCATTTTTCCCTATTTGTGCCATACTGATTAATTCGTGATCGGTAATCTGATTGAACCAGATTAAATAAAACCCATTCTCACTGAAGAAATCATGGATGTCTTTCTTATCATTCCTATGTGGAACAGAGGCCGACTGTAGTCCTCCATTGAAATATACAGCTTCATGGGCATTGGAATAAATACTATAGCCAGTATCAAAAACATTATGCCGGGTCTTCAGAAAAGCTACTAACGGAGAGTATTGCCATGTATCGTCTGTATATCCAGGTATACCATATGTGGTATAGTCGTGGTATTGCTGCTTTAAATTTTTGAATTGATTAACCTGGAATAGTACTGCAAAGAATAATACTGCTACCAGGGCAAGCTGACGTTGCTTAATTTCCAATCGCGCCATACATCCGGGTAGCCACGCTGTCAAGCTGATTAAAAAAGGGATATACAGTGGCGATAATAACCTGTTATTGATCTGTTCGAAATGAGAAAGTGTGGAAATACCTATTATAAATACAGTATATACGATAAAATAGGCAGTGAAAATATAGTCGCCTGCAGCATAACTGCGCTGCGTGCCAGGTGATGTCTGACTGCTCATATGCAGATATATCGTTCTTAAAAATAGAATAACTATACTCAAAAATATAAGAACCATAACCAAACTGCTTATTAAAATATATGGGTTCGAAACAGGCAGCCAATCCATAATTACCTGTGTGTAATATCCGATATTGTCTTGTAACGAAGTAATCCCAGCCTCTCTGGGCCCTGTCATCAGGCCTGTTACGGCCGCATTATGTAGCAGGTTGGCTAATAAAAATCCGGTAGAAAGAGATCCGAACAAACAGAGGCAAAACAGCTTCTTATTTAGCTTTAAGGAAGAGTCAAACAAGATCAGCATCAGTCCAGTGGCAATCAGGGTTATTCCTGCATAGCGTGTAATACAGGCAATGCCTGCTATACAGGCGCAAAGCATTAACTTCCATATACTCCGGCTTTTAAAATAACTATGCAGGGCTATCATAAAAAAAAGAATCAAAAGAATGAATAAAGTCTCTGACCATAACATGGAATAAATTTCCAACAGAGAAGGACTCAATGCGATGGAGAACAAAACAATCCATTTATACCATTGCGATTTAACATTGAAGGTATCAATAAGATACCCTGTAGCCACAATCACGGATGCAAAAAGAAATCCATTGAGGTAAACGCCAGCCTGCAAAGGATCTGCCCTGAAAAGAAAACCTGCTGCGCTTAAAAATGAAGGATAGAAGACAGGGAAATCTACCAAAGGTTGCCTGATATAATCTACCATGGCACCATCGTGAATGACATTTCTGGCCACACTCAGGTATACAATAGAATCCGGTGAGATGCCTATCCCATTATGACCTGTCATTAATATCACCGATAAGAATCCTAAAATGGCAAAGACGAGCCCATCTGTATTTTTGAAAGAAAACCAATTAGCGCTGGTTTGATTCATAACTGAAGGAGAAAATTTAATGATAAAATCATTTTGTAAATGTCAGTTATTAATTGACAAAACTGTTATTATAGTGACAAAAAAAAATTATAAAAACCGATATTTGCATTTCTAGCTACATCAACTGATATGAAATATTTATTCGCCTGCTTAACGGCCATCTTATTTACCTTATCTGTATCTGCACAAGATACAAATGCGGCAGGCTCGGCTATGCCAAATTCCATATTCTATAACAGAGATAATTCCCCATTCTCTACTTATTCTATACCACAGGGAAAACAGTCGCTGATTATCTTTTTTGATGCCACCTGCGGGCACTGCCAGAAAGTTGTAGCCCAGATGAGCAAGAGGATTAAAGAGCTGGAAAAAATTAATATTTACCTGATTTCCCAGGATGAGTACCGCTCAATAGATTATTTCATGACCAATTACGGAAAGCCACTATTAACAAAGCGGAATGCTAAAGTAGTACAGGATCGCGATCATGTGTTTATCATGGCTTTTCATCCTAAACAATACCCTGCGCTTTACCTGTATGGGCCTGATAAAAAATTGCAATTTGCATCCAGCAGTGAAAAAGATGTAGAAAAATTCTTTAAGCTGATCAAAAAATAGCTGCCCTCCCGCCAGAAATCGGTCTGTAAGTGCAGTAATACTACTGGCAGCTGAATTATTAATTACAAAAACACATTAGAATCACGATCAAAACCACAAATATTGGCGCCATCCGATAACCTGGCCTAATAAATGCTAATAATATTTTAATTACATATATAGATGTAAATTATATATGCTAATATAATTTACTTAGCCTCAAATGGAAGATAAAGTAAAACTCGATCTTATTGAGCAGCACGTAATAGATTTTGTTAGGAAATTGAGGACAGATAAACAATTACGTCAGGAAGATATTGCCTATATTATTGGAGTAAAGGCATCTTTTATAGGCAATGTGGAAAACATAGGGAATCCCGCAAAGTACAATTTAAAACACATCAATATTTTTGCAGATCACTTTGGGCTATCGCCTAAAGATTTTTTACCTGAAACTTCTTTAAAAAAGACTACGAAGGACAACACGTAAGATTTCCCTATCCTCCTCCTTCCAGGCCTTTAGTGAGTGTATTGTACCAGCCCATATAAAAAACCCTGTATGCGTTGATGCGCGCGTCCACACTTTTTTCATCTGCCAGCCAGCCATCAAGGTCGTCGAGTTTTTCCCGAAACCTTTCATAAGTTTCGGTCCTTATAATTTTCTGATCGTCATGCGACCTGCCAATCAGCAGCATTTCCAGAAGTACCAGGCTAGATTCAGTTTTTACATGGCCATGTAAATTAAGTGCTCTGTCTACAGGCAAAGATATCCTGTCGATAAAATACTGCAAAACATTAATTACTTCCAGGCCATTTACTTTACACAATAGGTTGAAGTCAAAAGAAATCACCAAAGATATCCCGTCTTCTGCCAGTACAGCAATTTCGTAATCTACCAGCGGCAGCATTTCTAAAGCCCATTCTTCCATTAAATAAAAACTCTCCTGGATTTTCTCCAGGGTATTTAAATGCGGGTTATCAGCCAATTTACTGAGTATTTCAATATGCTTGATAAAAACACGCTGCACTTTTCTGTCTTTTACAGGGACGAGGTTACTTCCCAGATCTTCTTTACATTCCAGAATAATGTTCGTTGCAACCATTGCAGAGGCATCCATTTCCCCACCGTTAAAAGCATAAAAAGAAACTTTATTGATAAAATACTGAAGTACTTCATCACAACTTACACCATTGATTCTGCAGGCTACTCTGAAATCTTCAGTGTAATTAAGCCGTAATACTTGTTTTGAATCCATATGCCAATGTTTTTCTGACATCCTTAAGGGTGTCAAGAGTCAAATAAGGGGTTAAAATCGTCATCTTACTGTTAAAGAAACACAAGCACTGCAGCCTGTGTTTTAAAGGATACCTGGTTTAATTAGCTAATGCTTATGGGTTATTTAATGTCTTATACCAATCGAGATAAAATTCAGTATAAATATTTATTCTCCTCTGAAGATCTGGCTCGTTTTTTTGTATTTTATCAAGCCTGAGCAACTGGATTCCATACTTTTTATACACTTCCTGCCGTGGCATTATTTTATCTTTAATTGCCTTGTTATTAATAACTACGAGCAGTAAAATCGCCATTGCCGGATTTGGAGCTATCATTTCATTTAAATTGACAGCCCTTTCCCGTGCTAATGATATGTTATTGATAAAAGATTGCAGTAATTGTGCGGAAGTGAACCCGTGTATCCTGCAAAGCAGGTTAAAGTCAAAAGTTAACTCCAGGTACTGATGATCTCCCGTATCTAGTTGTGTTTCGTAATTGGTTAACGGAAGCATTTCATCCGACCAATTTTTGACGAACAGGTTACTTTGTATAATTTTAAATTCTTTGGAAAGTGTGTTGTTTAAGCTTAATCCAGTGAGCTTCTTTATATATTTTAAAGTTATCCGCCGTATTTCGACATCATTTATACGTGTAATAATGCCATTGAATACGCACTTACAATCGGTCGTAACTTTTGTAGCCCATTGATAAACAAGATCCATCTCGCCTCCGATAAATGCATAAAATGAAACATGATCAATAAAATATTGAAGCAGCTCTTGATATTTTAAATTATTGATCTTGCAGGCTACTACGAAGTCTTCAGGGTAAGTAAGATTAGTTGACCTGCTCACATTCATTTCATATTGATCAAATTTAATTCCCATACCCAATATTAATATTTGATTTTTCTTCGTATAAAATTCAGGGCATACCCCATTTGGATGCAGCTATTACTAATTATGATGAAAAATAACTGTTTTGATTAAAAACCACAAAAAATAAGCCATTTATTTTCAATTAATTATTCAAATAATTGAAAATAATATCGGGGATATGCCTGGGGTGCTTTTTTGGGCATTTCCAAGCTGCAGCAGGCAGAGTGGTAAAACAAAAAAAACCGGGTGCCTCCAATAGATATGGAAACACCCGGTTATTAAATCAAACAATTGTCTATAATGGGTTCTGTACAATATTTGGATTTGCATCCAACTCAGCTTGTGGAATTGGTAAGGCTAAACGTTTATCACCAGAGGCAATTACTAATTTTGACCAGTGACTTTCTGAGGCTGACCTGTCTAATGTCTGTTTTGTCCTTAGGATATCATAATATCTGTGGCCTTCACCAAACAGCTCTTTCCTTCTTTCCAACAGGATCTCCTGGATTAATGCCTCACCAGAATTTAGTGAAGTCACTGCTGTTGGGATTGCACGCTGCTGGATTAATAACAATGCTGCACGGGCAGGCCCGTAATTACCCAATCTTGCTTCAGACTCAGCTTCGATCAGTACCATTTCTGATGCTCTCATAACCAGTTGATCATTGTCCCACGCACCTCTGAAAATGAACTTACTGATGAAGTAGCCATTTCCATCTAATATGTATTCTCCTGCCCTCACATCATCCCCTCGTGTTTCAGGGATCCTAAATTGATTTTTACGGATATCATTGTCGGCGAAGCTATCGAAAAATTCTTCTGAAGCGCGGAAACTTGAATAACCGTCATCATAAGGATCATAAAATGACTGTGTCTGCAAGAACCCATTGTTATCATCAGAGCGCGTATTCAATGCCCACATCCATTCGGACGTCGGATCTGAAAAGCCCAGAAGTAAATCTGATGAGCTGGACAGATTGTAGTCTGCCTGAGCAAGCTTTGCATACCTGCTTGCTTCGGCATAATTGCCCATGGTAAGATAAACACGGGCCAGAAGCCCCTGGATAGTACTCTTGGTAAGTCTGTAAACATCCGATTCACTTTCCGGAAAGTTTGCTTCGGCATAGATCAAATCTGCAAGAATAGAAGTGTAAACCTCTGCAACTGTATTTCTTGCCGGTGGTACATCAAACTGCCCGATAGATTTCTCAACCACTGGTACGCCCAGTGCACCGGGATCCACTGTGTAAGGTTTTGCACCAAACTCTCTGATTAAATTGAAATGCGCATAAGCACGTAATGCTCTGGACTCAGCGGAATATTTAAGTTTCAAAGCATCAGATACCGGAGCTTCTTCGATGTTTTCGAGCAACTGGTTACAGTTTGCTATAATTTTATAAGAATAGGCCCAGTGCGCAGACAACTCTGTAGAGTTTACTGTCTCTATATATTGATAGCCAGAAATAAACCGGCTATAATTATTTGTGGAGTTCACCAAAACATCTTCGCCCTTCACATCTACATTTAAAAAGATATTATTAGTGTAACCTGAGAAGGTAATCAGGTCGTATAACCCAGTCATCGCAGCTACTAATTTGGCAGGGCTGTTAAAGGCTTCGCCATTTGGAATTGCGTTCGACGGTGTAACTTCCAAAAATTCCTTCTTGCAGCTGCTTAACACTATGCTGGACACCAAAATCACCACAAGTGCTTTATTGATTTTATAATTTATAAATTTCATTTCGTCTAGTTTAGAATCCAATTTTTAAACCAAGGGAGATACTTTTAACATTTGGCACATCGTTGTCGTTCAAACCTGTAATTGCAGTCTCTGGGTCCATACCTTTGTGCTTAGCAATAGTAAAGGCATTCTCTGCACTAACAAACAGGCGTGCATTTGCTACACCAACTGTCTTTGCCCAATCTTTATTAAGATTATAGCCCACTGAGATATTTTTTACACGGATATATGACCCATCATACAAGAACCTTGTAGACTGCTGGTTGCCTAAATCTGTATTTCTCGGCACAAATCTCGGTGTGCTCGTCACATCGCCCGGATTTTGCAACGAATCGGCGACATCGACAGATAATGACTGCCCGCTTGTATATCCGGCATGCATCAGAGCAGCATATAAACTGTCGTATATTTTACCGCCGTAACTATAAAATAAAAAGACAGACAAATCAAATTGCTTATACTTAAAGCTGTTGGTTAATCCACCTGTAAATTTTGGCAATGAAGATCCGGCTTCGTAACGTGTTGCGGTGCTCCATGTTTTTGTAGTTGTTTTCACACCATCAGCACCATCCATATACCACATTGGTTTTCCATCTGCAGGGTCTACACCGGCGTAATCTCTTAAATAGAACTGGTACCTGTCACTGCCTTCACGGATTATTTTAGTCCCATCGATTACAAGTCCGTTTGTAATACTATTTACCTTGTTCTTAATAGGAGTGATGTTCCAGCTTACATTCCATGAGAAGTTATCATTTCTGATGGCCTCACCATTTATAGCAATGTCAATGCCTCTATTATTCATAGAAGCAAGATTGGTTTGTGTAGAAGGGAAACCTGTTGTGAACGATAAAGGAAGGCTATATAAGATCCCGTCACCCGTTCTGCTGAAATAGGCTATTTCACCCGTTACACGACCTTTGAAAAGGGAAAATTCAACCCCCAGATCTAGTTGTTTGTTAGCTTCCCATTTCAAGTCCATGTTAGGTAACTGTGCATAGGTCATACCCGGCAAGCCTTCGTAATTGTTCCCCAATCCGTAAAGTCCCAATGCAGCATACCTGCTAAAACGTGGCAGGGTTATGTTGTTAAAAAAGTCATTACCAGAAGTACCGTAACTTACTCTCAGTTTTAATTCACTTAACCAGTTTACATCCTTTAGGAAGTCTTCCTGGGTTAACCTCCATGCACCACCAACAGAATAAAAAGTGCCATATTGGTGGTTTTTACCGAACAAGCTGGATCCATCGTACCTAAGTGATCCAGTGATGTAATATTTGCTGTTGAAATCATAATTAACTCTTGAAAATAGAGAAGAAAGCCTTCTGTCTGTATAATAAGAATCTGACGTAACAGGAGTTGACGCATTTACTAATTCAGGTACGCCTTCAAAAGGATAACCAGTAGCAGCGGCATTCATAAAGTCTAAATGGTCTTTGAATGCTTCCTGCCCCACTAATGCTTCTATATTATGCTGCCCAAATCTGTGCGCATAGTTGACAGTATTGGTTATAGTAAGGCTTAAAGTTTGGGCACTGTATCTCTCCCCACGGCCATCAACATTAGATCCATTTCCATGTTCGGTATTATAATATAGTTGCTCTCTGTTATTCAGGTAATCTACACCAAAATTACTTTTGGCCTTGAAATCTTTCAGGAAAGATACCTCTACATAAGGATTAACAATAGCACGGGCAGTCTGAGTTTTATAGATATCTTTTGTGGATATGCCCACTGGATTAAAATCGTTCGCTATGGGGTTCTTGTAACTATAAATAAGATTTCCCTGCAGATCTCTGGTAGGTGTACCAGTGGCATCGAGTGCGTATAATGGATAAACATTAGCTACTAAGTCAGCAAAACGGACAGGATTAGCACCGCCACTAGATCCCGCGGGGGTGTTTTGTGTAGTGTACGATAAAGTAGTATTAATGCCCATATTTAACCAATTGTTTACCTGATTAGATACGTTGATCTTAGAAGAATACCGCTTAAAATCTGATGACAGGATTATACCCTTCTGATCGAAATAACCGCCGGAAATAAAGAATTTGGTTTTATCATTTCCTCCCTGGGCGGAAACGTTTATATCTTTAGTTACTCCTCTGTTGATGACTTCATCCCTCCAATCAGTATCATAATATAAAGACGCCCCAGAATTCAAAACGCCATCGGCACCAAATGGTGTAGTTGTATTAAATGGATTGACAGCCAAAGTACTAATGGTAGATGCATTAGCTCTCGTAGCTGCAAGCGCAGGTGCCAGCCCAGCCGCAATATTTGTTTTATAATACGAATTGAAATATTGCTTGAAATAATCAGATGCGTTTAATGTCTCATGCTTTTTAACTGCTATACCTTGATAACCACCAGTAATGGAAGCATTAAACTGAGTAACTCCGTTACGCCCTTTTTTAGTTGTGATCATAATTACGCCGTTTGCACCACGTGACCCATACAATGAAGCTGCAGACGCATCTTTCAATACTGTTACAGATTCAATGTCAGCCGAATTTATGGTAGACAAAATATCTGAAGACTCAGCAACGCTGGAAAATTCACCACTATTTATGGCAATACCATCAATAACATATAATGGCTGGCTACTTGCGTCAAGCGAACCAACGCCCCGGATACGCACTTGTGATGCAGCACCAGGCTGACCGGATACGCTGGAAACAGTGACACCAGAAACAGCGCCCTGTAATGCCTTATCGAATGAAGTAACAGGACGATCAGCTAAAACCGCAGCTTTAACTACGCTGGCAGAACCGGTAAAGGCTTCTTTTCTGGCAGTACCATAAGCAATAACAACAACGTCATTAAGTAACTTAGTGTCTGGTGCGAGGGAAACATTAATGGTGTTGCCCGAACCAATAGTAATGGTCTGGGTAGTATAACCTAATGAAGAGATCTGAAGCACATTTAATCTTCCAGGTACTGCTATAGAGAATTTACCGTTAGCATCTGTCTGTGCCCCTATTTTGCTTCCCTGTACTCTGACTGTAACTCCGGGAAGTGGCTTTCCATCATCACCTCCTGTGATGATTCCAGTAATTGTACGTTCCTGCGCCAAAACATTTGAGGCAACAAAAAACAACACAAATAAAATTTGTAGAACTTTTCTCATGAACTGATCTTTAGGTAATTAATAGTATAATTTAAGATGCAAGGTAACAGTAACGGGAACAATAATCCAAAATTAATGAATGTGAAAATAGATTAATACATAGTATTTTATATGAGTTTTAATATTTATCAAAATAATATTTCATTTAAATACAAATAACAAAATATAATACTAATCAGTATCAAATAATGATACCTTAAAATATTTATAATTCTTTCGTTAAAACGAGTATTTATTAAAAAAATGAAACCATTTATAATAGTAAGCAAGAATTATCGTCACCAATAGAAGAAACTATAACTAAGTCAAAAAATACCATCCATATAAATCGTACTGTAGCTTACATAATATTAAATTATTACATATTCAATATTATATTTGATTTGAAATGAATTAATTTTTAATATAACGCTGGATATTTTATAATAATAATCAGGCTGATTTAGCTTAGATAAGAATATATAAAAATTAAGAAAAACACATCATAACATTATTAATCAGTGATTTATAAAAATAAGTTTATAATGCTATTGCAGGATCATTTTTATCCCGTTCAATTCTTTATATAAAAAATAATATATCAGATGCTATACTAAACAGATAAAACATATTAGCAATAATACGAGAGGTTTTAACAAAAGAAAATTCCCTCCGAGGTTTAATCTATAGCACTATATAAAACATTAAACATACAAATAAAGATCATTTTTTATTCGTAAAGAATAAAAATAAATAAACTTTAATATTATAAAAACAATATCTAGCCTTTAAATTACAACAATCGTATGTTACCACTTATAAACAAGTTAATACACAGATAATCTCCATCAGATAAATTGCCTCTTCATTTTTTTTTGATATTACCATAGATTGCGATTGGCTTCGCATATTAAGATCTTGATTGAGTGGTTCCCTCTATTTATTCCTGGTACTCAGCCATCATTTCCTGGAGGATAGGTGTCTTTCCTACACAGCAAGAAATACTGTGAAAATATTTTTTCTTACCTTGCGGGAAATGAGATTATATAAGTTATTTCTATTGCTATTTCTGACGATAAGTACGTCTGCCGTCTATTCACAAAGCAGTTATGCCCTGAAGAAAAAGAAACAGGCGTTACAGCGCGAAATTAATTTACTGCAGCAAAATGCCAATAAAGCGGCGAAAAATAAGCAGCTGACATTAACGCAGATCAATGCGCTAAGTGCAAAGATTAATTTAATGCAGGACAAGATAACGGTTATCAATTCGGAGATAAAAAACCTGGATGAGGAAATCAATGAAAATACGCATACGGTCCAGAATTTAAAAGGACAGCTTAACCAGTTGAAAGCATCCTATGCGGGAATGATGAGGTTTGCACAGAGAAATCAGAACGCTTATAATAAGATGATGTTTATTTTCTCGTCGGGAAGCTTCAATCAGGCCTATAAAAGAATGAAGTATTTGCAGCAATTTAGCCAGTACCGGATGAAACAAGCCGATTACATCTCTGGCAAACAAAAAGACCTGAAATACAAAATCGTTATTCTTGATAAAAGCCTGAAGGAAAAAAGCAGCCTGGCACAGGAACAGGAACAGGAAAAAAATAAGTTAGGGGAAAGTAAATCCCAACAGTCGGTTATACTGAATAAATACAGCAAACAGGAAACACGATATAAACAGGATATTGAAGTACGGAAAAAAAAGCAGGCTAAGCTGGATAGAGATATCCGTGATGCCATAGCACGTGATATTGCCCTTGCAAAGAAAAGAGAACTGGAAGCGGCACGGGCGGCAGCAGCAAAATTGGCAGCAGCACGGGCAGCAGCGGCAAGGCGTGCGGAAGCACTTGCAAAGAGCAGAGCGCTGGCAGGGAAGAAAGCTGTTCCGGTAGCTGCTGAAAAAGAAGAGCCTGCAGTAGCAGTAGTCAAAAAAACCGGCAATTATTTAACCGCGACACCAGAATCAGCAAAGCTTTCATCTGCATTTGAAAGTAACCGCGGCTCTTTATCATGGCCGGTAAGCAGTGGAGCAATTATTGAAAGGTTTGGCCGCCATAAGGAAGGTGAAGCCTATTATACTAATGATGGTATAAATATTGAAACTGCTGCCGGTGCGGCAGTGCGCGCGATATTCAATGGAACGGTGAGCGTGGTGAGCAATCAATATGGCAGATATTTTGTATTGATTAAACATGGCGGATATTATACAGTTTACCAGAACTTGAGTTCTGTGAATGTTGCAAGCGGCCAGGCGGTGACCACAAGGCAGACTATTGGTGTTGTGGCCAGTGAGGATGGCAGGCCACAGCTGCAATTCCAGATCAGGCGTGGAACAGCCCCGCAAAACCCGGAGGCGTGGATATCTAGGTAACGGGAATACCCGGATAGTAAGTGGCCCCGGTTAGCTAACGTGTTAACCAGATCCAGCCACTTAAAGCAGGCATATTCTGCTTCAGATCTATCAAATAATAGTAAGTGCCGACAGGCAGCGGACTACCGCTATAGGTACCATCCCAGGGCTTTTTATATCCTGTACTTTTATATACCAGGCTGCCATTCCTGTTAAATATGGAAATGGTTGATTTACCATAACTGTCTAATGCTGTAATATTCCATACATCATTTATACCATCACCGTTTGGCGAGAAGGTATTGGGTATGATAATTTTCCCATAAACAGTTATGGTCATAGCATCCTGCGCAGTGTTACATCCTGTGGCAGACACTGCATACAAAGTATAAGTGATGTCTTTATCTGGTGTTGCTGTAGGCTTTAACAAAGTAGCATTATCAAGATAATCTACCGGCAGCCAATAATAGCTCACATTTGTCCCCGAAACAGCTCCTTCCAGCTGCACAGAATTACCAGCTACAAGTTCCTTATCTGGTCCTGCATTAGCCTCAGCTTTTTTTAATACCGTGACCTTAACACTATCGTAAGCAGGACAGGCGGAAGTCTGATCGCTCACAGCAACGGTATAGGTTGTAGTTGCGGTAGGGTTAGCCACCGGACTGGCGCTGGTTGCATCAGACAAGCCTGCTGCAGGTGACCATAGGTAGTTTAATCCGCCAGATGCCTGTAGTGTAGTTGTACTGCCCTCACAAATTTCCACATTGCCACTTATGGTTACAGCAGGCCTGCTGCCAATTGTAACCGTTGTAGTAGCCGTATTAGTACAGCCGGCTGCAGAAGTTACCACAACAGTATAGGTGCCTGCCTGCGCTAAAGCCACATTACTGATCACGGGATTCTGAAGGGCTGAGGTATAATTATCAGGGCCTGACCATTGGTAGGTAGCTCCGCCGCCAGCCGTCAGCTTAAGCTCTTCACCCAGACAAAGCGGACTATTATTAGTTATAGCAACTGCTGGTAACGCATTGATAGTGATTGTGAGCAGACCGGAGACAATCCGGCAGTTTGATGATACTGCTCCCTCCCCTACAGATAGACGATATTGATATATCCCCGCAACAGATTGACTGGCCAGGTACGAACTTGAGGTAGCCCCGGCAATATCTGTCCACCCCTGACTGTTGGCGTTTACCTGCCACTGATAGGTAGGTGTGGTATACCCTGCGGAAACTGTGGCCTGAAGCTTATAACTAGCTGTACTGCCCTCACAAATATCAAGAGTTGTTGGTGTACCCGAAACATCTATACTGGCATTAATAATAGGACCACATGGGCGGAAAGTAATATCATCCAGTGCAAGATCATTAGCTGGTGCACCACCAGGGCTATTGTTTTTCATCCTGATCACTACATCGGTAACACCCGCAGGAGTGGTAAAAAAGAACCCATACTGCGTCCAGACAGCTGAGCTGGCTTTAGGAATAGCACCAGTGGTATAAGTGCCTAACACTGTACCTGTGGTACTTTCTATGGTAAAAGTGACATTTGGTGGATTGGTATCACTCGATCTCAGCAGGTTCATGATCCATGAGGCAAATTCATAAGTGGTATTTCCACATAATCCTGTAACCGTCTGTTTATAGAAATAATCGCTCAGCGAGGTACTTGCATTTACAACCATCATATAACCGCCGGTATTGCCGGTATGGTCTGTTGTTGACCACCATACGCTTCCAGATCCGGCAGTAGTATTGATCACTGTGTATGAGCCATCATTTGGAAAACTCTGTGCTACGTATGAGTAATTGGTGACGCCACTGGCCAATGCACCGCCAAATAAGGCAGTGCCAGCACCGAAGTTGATGTTCACTACGGCATCGCCAAGGCTTCCGGTACACAACTGCGCAGCGGCAGTATATGGGATGAAAAGTATCAGCCCAGCAATCATTGTCCTTGCAATAGCATTAAGCCATAGAGATAAAGCTTTCATAGTCCTAAAGATGTATGTCAAAACTGTCGTTGCGGGCATTTTACCCTATACCTGTTATTTAATAAAATCCCCAGTATAATCTCGTGGCTGCCATTGGAAACTGACTGAAGTGCTGAAGTTGTTGCGTCGTAGGAATAGCTTAAGGTGAGCAGGCTGCTGATATTAAACCCAGCCATGCCAGAAATGGCATCTTTGTGACGGTAACCTGCACCTAGCCAGAACTTATCCTGATAAGCAACCTTTGCATTCAGGTCAAACGTAAGCGGTGAAGGTGAACTGTACTTCAGCATGACTGAAGGTATCATAGCAAAGTTATCATCCAGATAAATCTTATACCCGGCAGTAGCAAAAAAGTGATTTACCAGCTTGCCATCATTGTACAGGGTATTGGTCGTATAACTGATCTGCTGGGGATAGATCTGCTGGCCAGACAGCCCGGCGAAGAATCGGGGCCCGTACAGCCATAGTCCGGCACCCAGAAAAGGTTTTGCCTGTCCGTTGATAACCTGTACCAGTGTCGGGTCGGTTTCTTCAGTTTCCAGCAATGAACTGTTTAAGCTGAACCTGGTTATACCTGCATTGATCCCCAAAGCAAGATTAAAGTCGCTGCTGATCCCAATATGATAAGCATAAGCCAGTGAAACATTCGTTTGCCGCAGTGGCCCTGCCTGGTCTGTTAATACCGACATGCCAATACCATGGTGCGGCTCTGCAGCTCTATATTCCTGCACATAGCTTCTGCCCAGGGGATTGTTTCCTGCACCAGAAAAAGAATTAGCATTACCATACAGGTAATTTTTGCCCAATGGCATATTCGCAGAAAAAAAACTTGTTGTAGGTGCCCCGTTTATACCGCTCCATTGTTTACGGTAACCCATCTTCACATCGGTATAGTTTTCAATCCCCGCTACTGCCGGATTGATCAGAAAACTATTAAATATGTATTGTGAATATTGAGGAAGCTGTTGCGCAAATGAAGAGTTTATACTTAAAAATAAGAGGATAATAATTTTTAGTAGGACCTTCATATTGCTAAATGCGCATCGGCTAATGATGTAGTACATAAACTTATTTTTTAAAAACTGAAAAGCAGGGAAAGTATCGGAGTATAGGGTTTTTATATCGGCGAACCATTGGAACAGAGCGCAAAAGAATTAGCGTGTCAGCCATATCCATCCGCTTAAAGGTGGTTTATTGTTCTTCAGGTCTATGCTGTAATAGTAAGTACCGACAGGTAGCGGACTTCCGTTCCGTGTCCCATCCCAGGGCTGCTTATATCCTGTACTTTTATAAACCAGACTACCATTCCTGTTAAAAACTGCTACCGTAGGATGAATATAACTGTCCAGTGCTTTAACGTTCCAGATGTCGTTTATACCATCACCATTTGGTGAAAAGGTATTGGGAATTAAAACTTTGTCATAAACTTTTATGTTCATTTCATCGAGTACATAATCGCATCCCGAATCTGATATAGCATACAGGGTATAAGTCATATCCCTGTCGGGCGTAGCGGTAGGCTGCAGCAGGCGAGCATCATCGAGGTAATCTGCAGGCAGCCAGTAATAGCTGATCTTATCGCCGGAAACAGCGCCTTCCAGCTTTACACTATTATCCCTGACAAGAGATTTATCAGGCCCGGCGTCTACTATTGCCTTTTTTAAAATGGTCACCTTAACACTATCATAAGCAGGACAGGCAGAAGACTGGTCGCTGACAGCAACGGTATAGGTTGTGGTTACCTCGGGACTGGCAACAGGACTGGCACTGGTTGCATCGGAAAGGCCTGCTGCGGGCGACCAGCGGTAGCTTACTCCACCAGATGCAGATGCATGCAGGATAGTACTTCGTCCTTCGCAAAGCTCAACATCACTGCTTATGATAACAGCAGGCCTGCTGCCCACAGCAACCGTTGTTGATGCAGTACTGGTACAGCCTGCGGCGGTTGTGACTACAACTTTATAAGTTCCTGCCTGTGCCAAGGTAATCTGACTGATAACAGGGTTCTGAAGGTCGGACGTATAGCTATCCGGACCAGACCATCTGTAGGTAGCCCCTCCGGATGCTGTAAGCTGCAGCTGCTCACCCAGACAAAGCGGACTGTTGCTGGCAATGGCTATCACTGGCAAGGCATTCACAGCCAGGGTTAACACTGCCGATACTACACGGCAGTTTGAGCTTACCGCCCCCTCTCCCACAGATAACCGGTATTGATATACTCCTGCTGCCGACTGGCTAGCCAGATACGAATTTGAAGTGGCACCAGCTATGTCAATCCACCCCAGGCCATTCGTATTCAGCTGCCACTGGTAAGTTGGCGCGGTATATCCGGCTGATACCGTAGCCATAAGATGATGTGTAGTAGCTGTTCCTTCACAAACATTGAGCGTTGTAGGTGTACCTGCAACATCAATGTTTGCCTCAATAATTGGCCCGCATGGGCGGAAAGTAATATCATCCAATACCAGATCATTTGCTGGCGATCCTCCCGGGCTATTATTCTTAAGCCTGACAACCACATCAGTGACTCCTGCAGGGGTAGTGAAGAAAAAGCCAAACTGCTTCCAGGTAGGGCTGCTTGTTGTTGGAATGGAACCTGTAGTATAGGTGCCTAAGACTTCGCCCGTTGTTCTTTCGATACTAAAAGTCATATTTGGCGGATTGACATCAGTTATATTCAGCAGGTTCATGATCCAGGCTGCAAATTCGTAAGTTGTATTTCCACATAAACCGCCTACAGTCTCTTTATAAAAGTAATCAGTTAGAGAAGTACTCGAATTGACAAGCATCATGTATCCATTAGTATTACCAGTATGATCCGTAGTTGTCCACCAGGTATTTGTTGAGCCAGCAGTAGTTTTTAAAATACTGTAATATCCATCCTGCGGAAAGCTCCTTGCTACATAAGTATAGTTGGTAATTCCATTTGCCAGTTCAGGACCAAAGGTAGAAGTGCCTGCACCGAAGTTGATATTAACCACTGCATCACCAAGGCTGCCAGTGCATAACTGTGCCATGGCACTACGAGGTACCAGAAGAAATAAACATAAAATAAATACAGTAGTAAAAGCATTTAGCCGCAGAAATAACCTGTTCATCAGCGCATGAGTTTTTGCTTAATTGCTGTCTGTTTAATTAACCCAGCCCCCCTATTGATGATGTATTCCCAATTGAACGTTACCGGTACGCATAAACTCGCAAGCGTGCAGTAAACTTACATCTTTAAAAACTTAAAATCTGCTGGTTACCATAAATTTTAAACTGAAAAAAGACTGATAATTACCAGTGGAAATAAGTGAATAAAAAAAGAGAGGAATAACCACCAATGAATATTTCATTTAGCGGTTATTCCTCTCTTTTCAATCCCTTATTTTAAATATAGCTCTACTCTGAATCACGAACATCCAATAGCCGTTGTTAATTGGTGCTATTTGTTGCCGTTATAAAGTTTAAGCTTCTACAAAAGCTCTGGATACTGTTGCTTTTAAATTTTTAAAATTATATTCTGTTAAAAGGTATTTACGTTCATTTATCTGCGTAAATTCCATTTCGCTTTCACTTTCAAGGGCTGCAACAGCATCTTTGGCTTTAGTATATGAGCATCTGTACAACTCACTGCCATTCTGCAATTTGCCTATCTTCTCATGTTGATATGCAGCTTTATATTCGCTCAGTTTTTGTTGAATGATTCTTTCAGCCTTGCCTAATGCGATTGTCCTTGCTTCATATAAAAGCTCCCAATCATCAAACCCGGCACATTTAGATTTGGTAATATTTAAGTTCTTGATCCTGTCTTTTGAATCACTGGTCGAACCAACTTTAATCAACTCGCCTTTTCTGGATCCGGCAAGATAAAGATAACCAGGTTTGTTCTCTCTTAATGCAAATGCGATTTTACCTGTATCACATTGCGGACAAAAACCTGCGATAGTTTTAAAATTATGATTATCATCCTCGCTGCAAGGCCCAGTATTGTATGCAATGACCTTATCCGTGTCAGACATTTTCTGTATAAAATCTGCCGTCATCTCTTCTCCCTGCGCATCAATCAATAAATCATCAGAGATTTTGTGTTTTTTTATAAAGCTTTCCTGGTCCTTAGTTAACTCGTGTTTAATAATCATCCCCAAAATTAGTCATATTAATTGGTTTTAAGTCAGAACTTCAGTTAAATGATCTATTCCTTTACACCGCGTAATTGATTTACTTCTAGAAAGTAACAGGTTTAAAGTTCCAATTCATAAATGAAATATAACCACAGGATACTTCATTAAGCAATTAAAGCAAAAAATGCACCTGCTATAAAATCCGGCATCAAATATTGGTGCAATAAAAGATCAGTTTTTTTATGTAAACGCTGACAAGTGTTGATTTTGTCAGCGTTTTCAGGGTATAAGAAAATATCAGGCAGGGCCTCAATAGAGAATGCTTATACCTATTTCCGCAGCTGTTATTCCGTTGCCTTTTACGCTTCTGCGACCTACAAAACGAATATAGCGGGTCTTAGAAGGAGTTTTCAGTTTAACAACCTGATTAATTGGATTAGCACGAATATTAGAAAACTCGCCCGCAGCTACTTCCTGCCATTGCAATCCGTCGACACTCACATAGAAAGCATATTGGTCTACAATACCATCCAACAACTTATCCTGCCGCGGCAGATAACTAAATGAAGATACGGTAAGCAATTTATTCAAATCAATACTGATACTGTCTGCACTAAATTTCTGGGTACTGTCTTTTTTCAGTGTGCTCCAGAATGTCGATTCATTTTCATCTATTGCTGCTCCCGTGTGATCTCCGGCATTGCCTGCCATTACCGACCATCCTGACTTGCTTACCGCCAGCTGTCTGACAACGGCTTCACTGCTTTTATTGCCTACCGTGGCTATTGCCCTAACGGTACCTCCATCTGGCAGCAGAAAAGGTTCACTATAAATGGCAGACTTCAGTGTAGGTATACTTCCATCAAGGGTATAGTGCAAAGCGGATACGGGTGCTGCTGTCTGAATAAATACTTTTCCAGTCTTGTCACGTGAAATCACGGGTGCGCTTAAATGCTCTGGTTCATTATACAACCCGAAATCGCTCAAAGCAATAGCTACAGGAGAATCTGTAATAATCAGCCTCACTTTACGGGTATGTACAGTTTGTGGCAGCCGGATTAAACGGTTAGCACCAATACTGGTTGCCGCAGCAATTTTTTTCCAGCGCCCAGCTATAAAAGCCTCCACTTCAAATGCGGATATACGCTGACCTAATTTTATATTTTCGCGTAAACGGATTACATTAAAGCTTTTCTCTGTTGCCATTGACAGGGTTAATGAGGGGGTATGAACAGCATCGTCTGTACTCCAATAACTATAGCGATTATTATCTACCAGGAATTGCGGGCCATATTTAGCACTGTTTTTCCCGCGGATATTGCTGGCCGTGAATGTAGCGCCTTTAGCTACATTTTCAGCAAAAGTCTGCCGCAAGAGATCGCCAAACTGTTTTAATGCAGCCACATCTTCTCTATCCAGCTGCCCTTGTTTATTGGGAGACAGTCCCAAATCAAGATTAGCTCCACGGCCAACACTCTTATAATACAGATCGAGTAATGTATAAGGTGATTTGATCTGGTTATTCTGCTGCTGATGATAGAACCAGCCGGGGCGTAAAGAGACATCACATTCTGCAGGCATCCAGAATTTACCATTGCGCGTACCTTCGGTGCCCTCCCAGTACTTCACATAACCGTTAGCGGGTTTCTTCCCTTCATCAGGTGCCTGTGGCGTATAAGTTGCCCAGCAGGTTTCCCCGGCGAATCCTTCTTCGTTACCTACCCAGCGCACATCAGGGCCTACATCGCCAAAAATGGCGGCAGAAGGCTGCAGCTTACGGATGATATCCCAGGTAGTATCCCATCCATAATAGGTACTACGGTCAATTTTGCGCGCTTCATTTGCTCCTCCGTAATAACCGTCACCCCCATTGGCTCCATCGTGCCAGGAAATAAATAGCTTCCCATAGTTGGCATACAACTCCTTGATTTGATTACGGTAAATTTCTACATACTCTTTTTGTCCGTAATAAGGGCTGTTTCTATCCCATGGGGAGCAATATAGCCCCATTTGCATACCTAATTTCTCACATGCCTGCTGGTATTCCTTTACCATATCACCTTTACCAATTTTCCATTTGGTCCGGCTGATATTGTGTTCAGTGGTTTTTGTGGGCCAGAGACACAGTCCGTCATGATGTTTTGCAACAATTACAACTCCTTTGAAACCGCCTGCCTTAGCGGCACCAATAATCTGGCTGGCATCAAAATCTGAAGGATTAAATATAGCGGGATCTTCGTTGCCAAATCCCCATTCTTTATCTGTATAAGTATCAACGCCGAAGTGAATAATACAATACATGGCCATTTCATGCCAGTTGAGCTGTGCTTTAGAAGGCAATGCACCATATGGTGCCGGGGCAGGCTGACAGAATGCTGCTGCGATATTTATCAATGAAAAAAACGTAAGAATAAACTTTTTCATATTTTAATGTTTTAACCAACCTGATGGAACTGCCAGCAAAGGAGAGCCATTAAGGCTATATTTCAGTTTCAGCGTATATCCGCCGCCGCCTTCCACAAAGTCGAGCTCCAGCGGCTGTAGGCCTTTCATTAATGCAGCTTGTCCACTTTTCTCAAAGGGACCATGCCAGCCATCATTATTTACTACTTCATGGCCTGCAATTTTCAATATGCCGCCATCATCACAAGTTAAGAAGAAGCTATAAATTCCATTTTCGGGTATATCCAAATATCCATGATATTTTAAGCCGAAGGACGGAGAATTTGCTTTAACAGGAACGGCTACACTGTCGGCTATAAAAACAGCTGCAGGCTTTCCTTTCATTAAGGTTGAACTTTTATACGCTCCGGGAAAATAATCACATTGAAGCCCTTTTTTTACAGAAGGTAATTGCACAGCTCCGGCCATATTCTGTTGTTTATAATGCAGATTATAAACATTACCGCGCCGGCCACTCGCGGTAATGGCAGCAAGGCGGACAAATGTATCTTTATTGATCAGCAAAGGAGCACTTAATGTTTGAGCATGACTATCAGGCGTACTGCCATCTAAGGTATAATGAATTGTTATATCTGGCAGCGGCTTTGCCGGATTTAACATCACCTGACTGGTAAATACATTCTGCTCTACCAGGCCGGAGAAATCGGGAAGCCTGTAGTTCACCTTTAGTGCATTCAGCCGCTCATAGTGCGCATTCAGCCTTTTCAGGTAAGAATTATAGCGGTTACCATCAGACCATAGCCGTTCTGCCAAAGCGGTCATACGCGGGAAGATCATATACTCGGCACGGTCTTCTGTAGGGATCATTTCTGTCCATGTATTTGCCTGAGCACCGATAATCCCATGAACCTGTTTAGCCGTTAAACCTGGGGGCACGGGATTAAAATGGTATACATTATAAATGGAATTCTGGTCGGGCTCATTATCAAAATAAAGAGGATTGCCTGGCGACATGATTACCTGGTTGCCGTTGACAGCAGCTTTAACCGGTGCATCGGGCACCCAGGAGCGCCAGTACATCACCATGGCAGTGGGACTGATACCATTTTCGAGAATTTCATCCCAGCCAATGAGTTTCCTGTTTTTGGAGTTGAAGAATTGCTCCATCCTGTTAATGAAATAGCTCTGGAGCTCTGCTGTGGTTTTGAGGTTATTCTTCAGCATGAACGCTTTGCACTCTTCAGACTTCGCCCAGCTGGAGCGGTCGACTTCATCGCCGCCAATGTGGATATATTTACCTGGAAAAATGTCCATGATCTCTGTGAAGATATCCTGGGCGAAAGAAAAGGTAGCTTCATTGCAGGGGCAAATAGGTGTAGTAAACAATTTACCCCATTTATTCTCTCCATTGCAGGTTAAAAAAGGATAACTGTTAATGGCCGACATCATATGGCCTGGCATATCAATTTCTGGTATAATATCAATATGACGGGCCATAGCATAAGCAACGATACCCTTCATCTCTGCCTGAGTATAATATCCGCCATACAGGGTTTTCCCATTTTTAACAATAATATGTTTAGGGTCGATTACAAAATCAGGATTCTCTTTAGCCTTCACCATACATGCGGAATCCTGGTTATTAAATGTCCGCCATGCACCTTCTTCAGTAAGCTTTGGATACTTCTTAATTTCTATTCTCCATCCCTGATCGTCTGTTAAATGAAGATGGAGCTTATTGAACTTATACAAGGCGAGCAGGTCAATAAACTTCTTTAGATATTCAACAGAGAAAAAATGCCTGGAAACATCCAGGTGCATGCCACGCCATGCATAAGCAGGATGGTCCGAAATTGTTAATGCCGGCAAGCTGAGTTGCTTAGGAGATACGGCAATATGCTCTTCTGCTGGCAGCAATTGCCTGATGGTTTCTATTGCCCTGAACATTCCGGCGGGTTCTTTTGCTTTAGCCACTACACCATTAGTGTCAATCTGAAGTTCATAACCTTCAGGAGCATCAATAGTATTGCTGTAAATTAAGGTGATATAAGTTGCAGGCCCGCTAATATTTGCTCCTTTTGTGATTACCGCTTCAGCTATTTTTCCAGTTTTATTTTTTTTTACTGCTATGGCTTTATATGCGACTATTCTCAACGGCTTTCCCAGGTATTGTGCCAAAAGTAAATTCAATTGCCCTGCTTCATTATCAAACAGATGGCCTTCAGTCTGTATGAAGGTGTTTGTATTGATATTAAAAGTACCTTCACCAGCACTAAGCATTGAAGGGTAAGGGATTAAAGAAAATTTAGTATCTGTTTCCTGTGCTTTCAGGCTGCTTAAACTGCCACAGCAGAGCAGTAACAAAAGCAATATTGTCATTCTGTATGATTTCTGTTCCATGGATTTTGTTTCGAATCTATTTTACCACTGCAACACTGTCAAGAATTGGATCGCTCAATGTAGAAATCTGCCTATGTCCGGATTTCAACTGATCAAACACCACAATTTCATTTTTTCCTTTATTAAGCCATACAGCAGGTACATAAATGGTCTGCTGTGCTCCTATCTGCCAATATTTTCCAAGATTATGGCCATTTAAAAAGACAAATCCTTTACCAAAGGGTCGCATATCCAGGTAGGTGTCTGCAACATCAGTTAATTTAAATGTACCCTTGTATAATGCAGGTTGTACAGCAATCGCTGAATTTGCAGAAATGGTAAGAGCAGAAGAATTGTTACGAGCAGAGGCATTGGTGTGAGCAGCAGCGCTATTATCAGCAGAAAACTTCCATCTATCTAAATTTGTGAACGGCAAACTATAGATTTCCCAATTCTCAACACCGGTTCCATCCAATAACACCTCTTTAGTGATGCCATGCCTGTTGTCAGTGAGATAGGGACCATAATTAATCCTGCCATTATTTTCTACCAGGATATCAAGGACAGCATCTTTAGCAATACCCTGTAATACCAGTGAATCTTTAGCCATCCTTCTGTCTAAGGTACCCACCTGCTTTCCATTGATATAAATAGTTGCATAATCTCTGAGCTCTTTAACTTTAAGTAGCCCAGCTTTAGAGATATGGGTCCTATATAATACAAAACCGTAAGCCTGGTTGATCTCTTCAAAACTGAGGGGCCTTTTCGAAATTATGGCCTTCGGCAATTGACTAAACACAGGACTAAAGCTGTCCAGCTGAATATCTTTAATGGCTACCGTCCTTTTCTTCACAGGAACAGCGGGCAGCTTAAAACCGGAGGGCAGATGTTTAGCAATCACTTCCCTGAACCTGAGGAATTTTTCTGTAGGATTGCCTGCTTCGTCTAGTGGGGAGTCATAATCATAACTTGATACCTGCGGGGCGTAAGCTTCGGTCTTATTCATATTGGCACCATTCATGAAATCACGCGTTGTACCGCCATGGAACATATACATGTTTATCGAAATGCCTGCGCCTAAAATGGCATCCAGTTTTTTTGCCGATTCATCTGCAGACACGTGTGCATGTTTCTCGCCCCAATGGTCAAACCAACCTGGGTACCATTCGGCCACATAATAAGGTCCTTTACCTTCATGATATTTATTGATCAGGCTTTTCACCTGCACAGGGTCTTCTAACCCATTTACGGCAGGCAGATATCCGGGCAGGTAACCTTTAGGCATCTGGTCTGCACCATCGCAGGTGAACAGCACACCGTCAAAACCGGCGTCGCGGAAGATCTTGCGGTTAAGATCCATATAACTCTTATCGTCACTATAAGAACCATACTCGTTCTCTATCTGTACCATAAGGATATTGCCACCATGGGTAACCTGCAAGGGCACTAATTGTTTTGCCAGCTGGCCGATGTATTTTTTATAGGCATCAATAAATTTGGGATCCTTGCTGCGTACTTTCAGCGTACTGTCTTTTAACAGCCACCATGGATAACCACCAAATTCCCATTCTGCACATGCATAAGGGCTGGGCCTCATCACTACCCATAAGCCTTCTTCCTGCGCGATCTTCACAAACTCAGCGATGTTATTGTTGCCGCTGAAATCGTATTTCCCCTGTATGGCCTCATGGGCATTCCAGAACACATAAGTCCCGATGGTATTTAGACCCATCGCTTTTGCCATCTTCATACGGTCACGCCAGTATTCTTTAGGAATTCGTGCGCAATGCATTTCTCCAGATATCATCTGTAAAGGCTTACCATCCAGCATAAAGGTAGAATCGCCCAATTCAAATTTATGGGTAGCTTTCTGTGCATACAGGTTCATATTTAAGGATAGCAGAGCAATATAGAACGGAGCAACATATAGAACCTTTTGAAAGGCATTAAAGAGTGCGTTATATACCGCATTATAAAGTGCAGCGCAGAGGCCTTTGTGGAAAGTTACAGCAGGTAGTTTCATTTATTTTCGTTTTCTATTGTTGGATGAGCCTTTGAGAATTAGTATTATCCATGTACATCGTATTTATTAGTCCTGTCAGGTTCGTTAAATAAAAATAGGTTGTCTTTTTATAAAAAAGCGGATAAAGATTTAATTGTTATTATTCGACATAAAATAATTAACGTTATAAACCTTTACCCGCGGATATTAATTTTTTTACGGATTACCAGCCTGGATTCTGAACCAGGTTTTTATTAAGGTCCATATCATTTTGCGGAATTGCCCACAAGTAATCGCGCTTCACATTAAATGAGCGTTTTTCTACCAGGACATGGGAACCAAAATCTGCCCTCCCGCTATCGAAATTATTTAAGATTCCATATACATTACCAGGCATCACTGTTTCGGCGATTTTCCATCTGCGGATATCAAATAAGCGATTATCTTCAAGCGGGAACTCAACACGTCTTTCTCTGTGTATGATTGCTCTCAATGCTGCCTGAGTGGATGCTTTGGCTGAAGTAATTGCAGGCATGTTGACTCCTGTACGACCTCTTACCTGGTTAATTGCATCATATACAGACTGATCAATTTGTCCGGCTTCAACTTTAGCTTCTGCATAGGTCAGTAAGATTTCTGCATAACGGATCAGAACGATATCATTGTATGAGTTATTATCATAATTTCCAGAGATCACCGTAGGGATATATTTTTTATAATAATATCCACTAAACGAACCGTTATTTTTTCCTAATCCATCAATTGAATTCTTAGCCGTAACGTCAATAGTGATTCCATTTACAACAGTTCCAGGAACAACAATAGTTAATTTTAATCGTGGATCACGGTTATTGAAGGGAGTGCTGGCATTATACAAAGGAGATGTATCAATCGTATTTCCATCAGTACATTCATACTCATCTACAAGACTTTGCAAAGGTACTACTTGCGACCATCCTCCAAGAGATGGCCCTCCTACCCATGTAGCAGTACCATTAGTATAAGTATTAGCAATATAGCGCCCTGAGAGAATAATCTCCGAACTATTCTTATTGTCACCATTGAATAAGCTTAAATAATTGTTATCAATCGTATATTTAGACATATCCATTACTGCCTTAGCAGCGGTAGCGGCATTTGCCCAATCATTTTCATATAAATAGGTTCTTGCTTTTAAAGCCAAAGCGGCACCTTTAGTAACCCTGCCTGCATCCGCAGCTTCGTAAGTTACCGGTAAATAATTGGCTATTGTATCCAGTTCTTTAACAATAAAATCTGCTACCTGCGCGCGTGGTGTGCGCACAACCATAAATTCTTCAACTTTCTGTACATGGGTAACTAGGGGAACATCACCGTACATACCGATAAGTTGCTGATAAGCGTAGGCACGCAAGAACCGGGCCTCACCACTCAGCCTGTTTCTCATCTCGTCAGACATCCCGCTTACTTTGTTAATATTATCAAGTACGTTGTTTGCGGCTCCGATCATCTTATAAAAATTTGTCCAGTAGTGATTAAAAACTCCAGTGCTGGCAGTGGCTGTACCATTTGCGGCATACAAAATGTCAGAAGGCCAATTGCTCCAGGAGAAAGTATCATCAGTGCCACCAGATAAAAATATTCTGTCCCAAAAGTCGCCCAGATAACGGTACACATTACTTGTAGCCTGCACGGCATTCTCCTCTGTCTTCCAATAGTTAGCGCTAGATGTACCATCGGTCGGCTGTTTATCTAATGCATCTTTTTTACATGCAGAGAAGCTGATAGTCATAAATGCTACTGCTACAATTATATATTGAATTCTTTTCATGTCTTTACTTTTAAAAATTTGCATTTAAACCAATGGTATAAGTCTTCACTTGCGGATAGTAACGATTGTCATTGGGCGACTCTGGATCGATGTCGCTGGCAAGCTTACTGAAAGTGAGGAGATTTTGTCCGGATGCATATATTCTGAGTTTAGACAACCCTATTTTACTGATAATAGATGGTTGAATAGTATAGCCTAACTGTACATTCTTAAGTCGCATATAAGCTCCGCTTTTTACCCAGTAGGAGGAAGACACATAATTCAGGTTAGTCCTGATTAATCTTGGGAATGCTGCATCTGTATTTGTTGGCGTCCAGCTATCTTCATGAATTGCTTTAAAATTACCATCTGAGCTTAAAGGTGCTTTTTCAATAGCCAATGTACTGATATCTACTTTTGCTACCCCCTGTAGTAAGGCAGAAAAATCAAATCCTTTATAACTGGCCCCAAGATTAAATCCATAGGTATAACGTGGGATATCACTACCCAGATAAACTCTATCCAGCGAATTAATTACTCCATCGCCATTTTGATCTTTGTAAATCAAATCACCTGCAGAAGTTACACCTGCTGTTTGCGTAGCATGTGCAGCTACTTCCGCAGCAGATTGAAAGATGCCTTCTGTTTGGTAACCAAAGTAACCATTGATTGGATACCCGGCAATAATACCTGTAGTATTGAGATTATTGTCAGTACTCAGTAGATCAGCACTTCTAATATCCTTCACTTTACTTTTCACGTCAGAGATATTACCACCAACAGTATATTTAAAATCAGTACCAATACTTCCTGAATAGTTTACACTAAACTCAAAACCTTTATTTTGCATACTCCCTGCATTCTGGTAGGAGGGATCAAAACCTACCGTTGCAGGAATTTTCAGCATATACAGCATATCGTCTGTAGTTTTGTTATAGTAATCAAATGTGAACCTCAATTTGTTCTGTAGTACTGTCAGGTCTAATCCTACATCTGCCATGGTTGTAGTTTCCCATCCTAAGCCGGAGTTTGTATATTGTGACTGACCTGCGACAGATACCAGGGAACCGCCAAATGGGTAATTGTTATTGTAACCGAAGGTAGACTGGTAGGGATAATTTGCAACTGTTGCCGATTGACCGACCAAAGGATTATCATTTCCTAACTTACCCCAGGACCCTCTTAATTTCAGTTCCTGTATCCACGAAGTATTTTTCATAAAATCTTCCTTCGCAATGTTCCATCCTGCAGAGAATGAAGGGAACCATCCCCAGTTGGACCCTTTAGGAAAACGAGAAGAACCGTCGCGACGAATATTGGCTTCAAACAGATATTTATCGTCGTAAGAATAGTTAAACCTTCCAAAATAAGATAAAAGCAAATAGCTGGTGGAGTTACCTCTGTTGGTTGCAGTACTTGATTGTCCAGCATCAATTTCAGTTAAGCTACCATCGGTAATGTTATTGCGGTAGGCATACAGATAATCATAGTCTTCACTTAGCCTGGATGCACCGCCAAGGAAAGCAAGGGCATGTTTACCAAAAGTTTTCTTATAATTTACCAGTGCCTGATAATTTTGCATCCAGTAACTGGTCTGTTCTTTAGCTATACTGTTTGTTCCTTTCGTAATTATTTCCTTATCAGCTGAACCATAATTAATATAATCCAATGCTTTTCTGTTAGCGCTATTATTTGTAGTCTGATAATTATCCGAAGCCAGGGCGGAAATTGTTAAGCCATCTATAACCTTATAGGTGAGTTTAAAGTTACCGATAAAGAGGTTCTTCTTATTGTCATACAAACCACCTTCTTGCTGTAAACGTACAGGATTCTGATCACCGCGTAAAGTAGCCCAGGTGCCATCCGTATATTTGTCAACACTCAAAGGATTAGCTATTGCAGCCTGACTAAATTGATACCAGGCCGATCCATCGGTACCTTCAGGCTCTTTCTGTCCCGAAATATTAGCTGATATATCTGCACTGAAATCCAACTTATTACTGATTTTGGAGTCTGTATTCAAACGGACAGTTAAGCGGTCGAAGTCCATATTTTTAACCAGTCCGGACTGATCGAAATAATTGGTAGAGAAGCGATATTGATTTTTCTCTGTCCCCCCCGCTATTGCTACACTATGTTGCTGCTGAAAACCACTACCGGTCAACACTTTATCTAACCAATAATTATCAGGATATTCATTGAGGTCACGATTCGGATTATCATACTGGGCAATTTGTGCATCAGAATAAACTGCACCCCCACCCGAATTGGTATACAACAAATTTGCAAGATTCATAAACTTCTGTGCACCGACATACTGCGACAAGCGTGCTGGATTTTGCCAGCCAAAGTAATTAGAATAAGAAACACTTGTTTTTTCTGTTGTTCCTCTTTTAGTTGTAATCAATACTACCCCATTTGCAGCACGAACGCCATAAATTGATGAAGCTGCAGCATCTTTTAACACAGACATTGATGCAATATCATTAGCATCAACATTATTCATGTCTGTTTGTACTCCATCTACTAAAACCAGTGGATTGTTGTTATTTAATGTACCAATTCCACGAATACGGATCGTTGCCATATCTTTTCCCGGCTGACCCCCACTCTGTACTACGGTAACTCCTGAAGCCGCTCCCTGTAAGGCTGCTGAAACTTGCCCTACTGGCTTCGATATAAGATCATCGCCCTTTATAGAACTGATAGCGCCTGTAAGATTTGCCTTTTTTTGTGTTCCGTAAGCTATCACAACAACCTCGCTTAATGCTTTAACATCAGGCTTCATACTCACATCGATCTGTGTACGGTTGTTAATTACTAATTCCTGCGTGGTATATCCCACAAATGTAAATACCAGTGTACCGCCACCATCGGGCACTACAATCGCATAGTTACCATTTGTGTCTGAAGCAGTTCCGGTTGTAGAACCTTTCAGATTAATACCTGCACCCGGAATTGGCAATCCTTTTTCGTCTGTGATTTTGCCTTTCACAGTCACTTTATGAATAGGAGTAAATGCTGCAGGTTTATCTTTAATGATGACATTTTTATCATCAATAATATAACTCAGCGGAAGGTTCTTAAAGCAGATATCGAGCACTTCATCAATAGGAGTATTAATGAAACTGACGTCTTTGCCTTTTAAGTTTTTGATCAGTTCCGGAGACCAGAACACACTGTAACCCGTTTGTTTATTAATTTCTTTAAATACCTGTTTCAGACTTGCATTTTTCTGAGTGAAGTTAATCCGCTGGCCAAAACCAGCGGCACTCACCTGCATAAATACAGCAAAGAGGAACAATGTAATAAGCTTCATAACGAGCAGGAATTTCTTTACGTAGCCAGAAGGCTTACAAAAGTTTATTGTAAAATTTTTATACATTTATATGTCTGTTAAAATTTAATAATGTGGAGGACAATTTTGCATTTAGGTTGATCAGATTGAATCAGGGACATCGCGAGTGTTCCTGATTTTCATTGCAAACCCTTTTTTGTACCGTTACGTGGAATTCTGTTGCTGGTTCATAAGAATTTAGGTTTTGATTATCGGTTTAGTTTTGATTCGTTTTTTATACTATTTAAAAGTTAAATACAAACTGTCACTGACTATTTCTTTCTTGAGATCAATATGGTCTTGCCGTCCAGTTCAAAGGACATATCCCCAACCTGGTTCATCAGTTTTAATAGTTTAGAAACATTTGCGAAACGGGTACTATAAGCTGCAAAAAGTTCATTTTTTAAGGAAGGGTCTTTATATTCTACATCCAGGTCGTACCACCGTGAAATTTTCTTCATTACACTTTCCAGCTTTTCATCGTCGAAATGAAAATAGCCGTTTTTCCAGGCTACAGCAATTTCAGTGTCCACATTCGAAACACTGATGGATGCTGATACATCTGCCTGTTGTCCGGGCTTCAGAACTGAAGTATGCACGCCAGCAGTGATTTTAACAGTTCCTTCCAGCAAGGTAGTTCTGGTAAATGCGTCATCATCATAAGAAGAGACATCGAAATGAGTACCCAATACCTCAATGGATTGTTTGTCTGTGGTAACAACAAAAGGACGCTTTTTATCTTTAGCCACCTCGAAATAGGCTTCCCCTGTAAGCCTGATATTACGCCTGCCAACGGTAGTGAATAACATCGGAAATTTTATAGAAGAAGCTGAATTCAGCCAGACCTGGCTACCGTCTGGTAAGTTCACCTGGTATTGACCTCCCCGGGGTGTAGATATCGTATTATAAAGTTCGCTGGCCTTAGCCGATGTTGTATTCGTGTTATCAATATGATAGATAAGCTTCCCATCAGCAGCTTTGGTGATGCGAATCCCTGCTTGTTTGGCAAGCTCCCCATTAGCACTTTCATTCAATATTATTTTCCTTCCGTTAGCGAGGGTCAACACCGCAGCGTCTTTCCCTGGAGCGGCATCCTTAGCTGTTTGATGAATTAATTTTTGATTTATGCCGGAAGTCTTGTTGAACAACAGTGCTATTGCAAATATGACCATAATAGCCGCTGCAACAGCAGAAATCCGCAGCATAGTAAGCAGGGATGATTTCTTACGAATTATAGGATAAAAGGGTTGATTGTAGTCTGCATTAACGATATTTTTAAAACGCTCATTCAATGCCAGACGCACATCTTCTGAAAGGTCAACAGAATTTACTCTTTGAGTAAGCTGAGCAAGAATGAGATCATCAAATACAGATTTATCGTCATTCATAGCCAGAAGAGCTATAATCTCATCTATTTCTTCGCTAGAACACTCATTATTTATCAGTTTTCTAAATAATAAGTTTGAAACTTCATCCATATCCCCTGCTAATTTCACTAAAGACGCTTAGAAAATTAAAACGGGGGGATAGAATTCAAAATATATTCTATAAAAAAGAATCTTACCTTAACGAAACCAACAGAATAATACCAATAACAAGGTCAAGATTAGAAAGCAAGTAAAGTTTTACGGAAATATTTGCTTTGCTCAGATATTCTTTCACTGTATGGGAAGATATTCCCATTTTTTCTGCCGCTTGTTTATAGGTATAACCATCTATCTTACAAAATTGATAGACATTCCGTTGTTGTGGGGTGAGCTGATCTAATGCCAGCTTCAGCAACTGCTCACTTTCCTTATAATATAGTCCCTTCTCAATATGTTCATAGTTTTCAGTGGCAATACTTTTAAAATGATCGAGCATTTTTCTATCCCTCTGTAGATTCCTATAAAAATCATGGACGAGATTCTGTGCTACTCTATATAAATACCCCTTAAAATCAGATTCAATATATAAAGACTCCCTTTTCTGCCATATCCTTGTAAAGAGTTCCTGAATAAGTTCTTCCGTAGCGAGCTCATCTTTCACCATCTTTAAAATGTTGATGTATAAAGGCGGGCTGTAGCGATGATATAATTGTTCAAATGCCAATTGATCACCATTCCGGAGCTTACTGATCAGTTCAGACTCAATTAAGTTAAGTGAATTTGTGGAAGTGGCCATCGATTGCCCAAGATACAAATTTTTAGCTTCAGCAATTTAAAAACCTAAGCAGGGCTAATGTACCTGCTTAGGTTTTTAAAAATTGCCTGTGTTAATTTATTCTGAACCAATCATAGTTAGCATAACCAGAATCATTGGTTTTATTTGTTCTCGTTGCAAACAAACCAAGTTTCGCCCCAATCCATTGTCCAGGCTCCGCTTCAAAAACCTCAGCTGCATTTGTAAAATTAACGCCATCAATACTGTAGCTAAACTGGCACAACCCACCCTTTTTAACAGTAACCCTAAAATAGACTTCATTCCCTTTTAGCCGGGCAATAACTTTTTCACTCTCTCCCTTTCCTTTGTTTGCGCCTTTACAAACCGCAGAAACAATAGAGATGCCAGTACGGTCGCTTTTCAGTGCAAGGCTGGCATAACTCATGCCCATCACAATCAGTCCTGTTTTTTCATTTTCCAGTTTTAAATTAGGCATGAATTTTAATTTTGTAGTTGCAGTGAATACTTCTGTGGGAAACTTCTGCAGTAAAACATGAGGTACATCCCAGTAATTACTTGCACTGTCAGGAATTTGATCTGTATAAAGACGTAAGGTGCCAGTCGCAGGATTTAAGAAAGACCAGGTAGCCTTCGGATTTGCCTGCCATTGCCATTGCAGTCCTAATTTTCCATCGTTAAATTCGTCGCTTTCTGCAGGCGTGCTTATTGGCCATACCTTACCTACATCAGGTTTCTTATATTGCATTACCGGCTCACCTTTACCGTCACCATCCTGATCAACACCAATCACAGGCCAATCCTTTATCCATTTCATAGGCTGCAAGTGTGTAACACGGCCATACACACCTTTATCCTGAAAATGCAAAAACCAATCTTCACCAGTCTGCGTATTTATCCATGCACCCTGATGAGGACCATTTACGGTACTCTTACCCTGATCCATAACTACTTTGCGCTCGTAAGGGCCGTAAATATCCTTCGACCTCAATATCAGCTGCCAGCCAGTAGATACGCCTCCTGCGGGTGCAAAAATATAATAATAACCATTCCGCTTATAAAGCTTAGGTCCTTCAATCGTTGGGTCTGTTTCATGTCCATCGTATACAATCGTACCTGTAGTGATTGTTTTGTCGCCCTCACTATTCAATTCTTTAAGTGCTATCACACTTTTTATCCCTGCCCGGCTTCCTGCATATGCATATGCCAGATAAACCTTGCCATTATCATCCCATAAAGGACAGGGATCAATCAATCCTTTCCCCGCTTCGACCAGCACAGGTAAAGACCATACTCCGGCGGGGTCTTTTGCTTTAACTAAATAAATTCCAAAATCAGGGTCAGGATAATAAATATAAAACTCGCCTTTATGAAAGCGTATAGCAGGTGCCCAGACACCATTGCCATGCTGCGTTTTAGAAAAATGATCAAAAGGTGGCTGCCGCAGCAACGCGTGATTTATAATTGTCCAATTCACCAGATCTTTTGAATGCAGAATAGGCAGCCCGGGTATGGCGTCAAAACTGGAGGCCACCATATAAAAGTCATCACCAACACGAATGGCATCAGGATCTGAATAATCAGCATCCAGAACTGGATTTTTGTACTTTCCATTCCCAAGATCAGACACCCAGACTTTGGATACCTGTGTCGCGGAATAGGAAGAGTTCGTCTGTGCTTCGGCAGAGAACAAAAAGTTTGTTAATAGTAAGGCTGTTATGGTAAAAGTATTGTAGGCAATTAATTTGTTTCCTGGATACATGCTTAAAATTTTATGTTAAATGGGATCTGCCCGATTTGAAGGTAGCGAGATAAATTGTTCAATGATAATTATTACGATTAAATATAATACCCTAAACTGACTACGACAAAAGAATCTGTTTAGCATGTATAAAAGAAGCCTTATACATGCTAAACAGAAACTGAAGCGTATTAATAATTATAAGTCGAATATTACTGATATCCCGGATTTTGTCTAAATTCTTCCGGATTCGTTACTGCGTCCATCTGTGCTCTTGGAATAGGTCTGACCGTATGAAAATCCTGAATACCTGTGACATTAGGATTATGGGCTTTAACACGTTCTAACAATTTACCCGATCTCTTCAGATCAAACCATCTGATTTGCTCGCCGGCAAACTCTCTGGCGCGCTCATCTAAAATAAAATCAAGCGTTACCTGACTTGCTGTTATCTGCATTTCAGCAACCTTATTCGCTTTCGCAGCCCTGGTACGGATTACATTCAAATAGGTTGCGGCCTGAGCAGAATTTCCTAAATTAAATTCAGCCTCAGCAGCGATCAGATATAATTCAGCAAAACGTATTACAAAGACGTCTCTTGCACTCTGAGCTTCATTAGCGCTAGCCCTTGTAGGATCATCAAATTTATTCAAAGACACATAATGTAACTGGTCTTTCACTGTACCATCAGTATTATATACCGTATTACGGTCAAAAATTTTATACGCTTTACCTGCCGGAGCATATACTTTCTTAGTTGTGAAAATAGCAGTATCCCCTATCTTTAACCCTGTTGCCGCTTTATTTGCATACCACACCGTCTTGAAGCTACCTTCATATCTGGAATCATCATCACTATATAAGTCCAATAGATAACGCGTGGGCATGTAGCGGTCAAAAGGCCGTCCATTGGCGATATCACGTGTCATCCCAGCCTGGTCATCATATTTCATTGCAAAGAGCAAGTGCCCATTGTTACTTCCGCGACTGTGGCCTAAAGGATTTAGAATTTTATCAACCAGGTCATTCAGGACAAGATTCGTTGAATAATTGACAGCATAGACTACTTCTTTATTCTTGAGGTTGGACATTTTCCACAAGTCAGCGTAATTAGGCAGTAAAGCAAAGCCGTAGCCTCCATTTATTACAGCTAGAGCCATATCTCTCGCTTCAGTATATTTCTTTTGAGTCAGATACATCCTTGCCAGGAAAGCCTGTGCAGCAGGCTTCGTTACTCTGCCGTAATCACCGGTAGTCACAGGTAGATTAGCGACAGCAAAAACAAGGTCGTCTATAATCTGCTTATTGAAAGTTTCAACAGGTGTTCTATTAGCCGTAGTTATCAAGGCTTTAGTTTCCTCAATTGAAAAATGTACACCTCCCCAGGTTTCAACAATATGCCAATAATAGAAGGCTCTCAGAAACTTTAATTCGGCTTCCCGAATTGGCCTCACGTTAGCAGCAAGTCCGGCACCATCAATTCTGTTGATCCCTGTATTACATAAATTGATAACCGCATATAACTGCTGCCACTCTGTAGTAAGCGCAGTATTGGACGACTGCAAATTGAGATATTGCGTCAAATCGGTATATACATCCCCTGCACCACTCATCCACAAGTCAGTGCCCATTTCAGAAACACTGTATCCTTCTTCCTTACCGTACCACCAGCGTTGATAAGCATAAGCACCGTTCACCAGCGTTTCAAAACCTTCTGGCGTAGTAAATACGCTTTCGGGAGTTATGCCCGTATAGTTTTTCTCTTCTAAAGCTTTTTTACAAGATACCGACAGCGTCAATGCAGCTAAAATAAGTAGTCCTTTATATATAAAATGTTTCATGTCAATTCTATTTTAATAATTTAAAATGTTGCACTTAATCCGAATAGATATAGTTTAGTCATAGGAGCATTTTCCGATCCACCTCTTTCGGGATCATAATCTTTTAGCAGGCTGGACTTTGTATAAGTAAATGGATTCCTTGCTGTCGCATAAACACGTACGCTTTTGATAAAAGTCTTCTCCAACACAGGCTTTGGAATGTTGTAACCCAGGGTAATATTACGGAGTCGAACAAAAGACCCATCAGTATATCCCAAGCTGCCCGAATATAAAGTAGAAGCAAGAGATGTATTTTTATTTGGCCTTGGATATAAATTACTAGGGTTTTCGGGTGTCCAATAATCGATAATTGTCCCACTGTTTTCAACACCCTGGGGATCATACCTTCTTAAAAAATCGGGATAAATAGTTTGTCCGATCCTCGCAAAAATATAGACATTCAGATCCCAGGCTTTATAGCTGAAAGTATTTTCTAGCCCACCGCTCCATTTAGGCCTGTCCGTCCCGATAATCTTGCGGTCATTGTTAGCATCAATTTTACCGTCATTATTTAAATCCCTAACCCTGATATCTCCTGGTTTCTGTCCATATTTAGCTGCTTCCACAGCATCTGCAGTTTGCCAGATACCGATCATCTCGTAATTATAAAAAGCTTGCACTGGCGATCCTACAAACAAATTACTAAGCACATCCGATTGTGTTCCACCAGCTAGCTCAATAATCTTCTCTTTATTCCTACTGAAACTTAAGTTGGTAGTCCAGTTAATATCAGTACTAATTATATTTTTAGAAGACAAATAGATCTCCAGCCCTTTATTCCTGGTCTTGGCTACATTTTGAATAATGCTTGTAAAGCCTGTTGTTGGCGGTAATTTCCTGTCCAACAACAAGTCGTAAGTATTAGAAGTATAATAGTCTACTGTCGCACTAATCCTATTCTTAAATAAGCCCATTTCTAATCCAAAGTCACTGGTTTTTGTCTTCTCCCAGGTCAGGTCTGTATTACCCATTCTTGGAGAGTAACCATACGCCAATGCGGATGCGTCATCATAGGCAAGTGCGATTTTAGAAAGTGAACTTTGAGTAGAATAAGCATTGATATTATCGCTACCGGCAACACCATAACTGTATTTTAGCTTCAATTCGCTGATTACTTTATTTTCCTTTAAAAAGGCCTCATCACTTACCCTCCAGGCTACTGCAGCAGAGGGAAAAAATGCCCATTTATTACCTTCAGCCAGCTTTGAAGAACCATCTGTACGACCGGTAGCCGTTAATAAATACTTGCCTTTAAAAGCATAATTTATCCTGCCGGCAAAAGACACCATATTACTCATGGTATAACTGCTGATTACCGCCTGGTTCTGAGTATTTCCCAGACCATAGAAAAGCTGGGATTTCAACAATTGGTTTTCTCCGGAAGCAGACACATCATCGTACCTGTTGTACAGTAAACTATTAATTCCTGTTAAGGTAAAGGAATGGTCATTGATATCTTTATTATAGGTAACATAATTTTCAATATTGATCAATTGGCTGTTCGTTGCCGTGTAAGTGGCTTTAGGGTTAGAGCCATTGCGGTCTAACGAATAACGTCCGGAATAAGTACCATTACGGTCGTGATTGAGATTTACTCCCACATTTGTACGCGCAACCAATCCATTAATAGGTTTAAACTCCATATAGGCCGACAATAACGTGCGGTTGATCAGCGTTTCATTGGTAAACACATCAGGTTGTTCATCCGCTAACGGATTTACAAAAGTACCGTTAAGGGGGTAAATGATAAAATTTCCCTGATCATCAAAAGCACTACCCAATGGAGATATCTTATTTGCCTGATTCAAAGGGTCTCTACGGTTATTTTGATCAAAATGTGTAAACTGTCCCTGCATTCCTGTTTTGAAATATTTACCGATATTTTGATCGAGGTTCAAACGGGCTGTATAACGGGAAGAGCCGTCAAGTTTTAATATTCCTTTTTCGCTCAGGTAATCCAACGAGAAATATACCTTGGTATTTTCTGTCCCTGCCCTTACACCCAGTTGATAATCCTGCTGATGACCATCATGAATGAGCAGGTCGCGGTAATCCACCGACTGGTTACTTTGCACCGCAGCGTACTCTGCTGAATTAAAGATCTTACTGTCATCGGCCGGACTGGCCCAAACGCCTGTAGCTCGGTTAGCCTCACGTCTCAGTTGCAAAAATTGAGCTCCATTAAGCACATCGGGATATTTTGCAACCTGCGAGATACCAAAATAGGAATTTAAGGAAACAGTGGCTTCACCTGTAATACCTTTTTTAGTGGTAATCAGAATTACCCCATTTGCACCTCTGGATCCATATATTGCTGTTGAAGAAGCATCCTTCAGGATCTCCATTGAAGCAATATCATTCGGACTTAAATCTTGCAAAGTTGAATACTGTACTCCATCCACAATGATCAGCGGACCATTGTTGGCGGTGATAGATCTGTTGCCCCTGATGGTGATGTTGACCCCCGAAGATGCCGAGCCATTGGTCCTGGTGATATCTACCCCTGGGACTTTTCCCTGAATAGATTCCAATGGATTTGATGATGGAACCTTGGCGATATCCGCGCCCTTAACAGAAACTACAGAACCGGTGAGATCCCTTTTCTTTACGGTGCCATAGCCAATAACGATGACTTCGTTTAATGCAGTTTCATCTGGTGATAATTTAACGTTAATCTGAGCCTGGTTGCCAACATTGATTTCTTGTTTAATGTAGCCTACAGAATTGATAAGCAGCACCACATTGTTTCCGGAAATGTTGAGTGAAAATTTGCCATTGGCATCGGTACTGGCTCCGAGAGTAGTACCTTTGATATGTACACTCGCACCAATTAATGTTTCTCCGGTTTTTGCATCCGTTATACGACCAGAAATAGTTCGATTTTGAGCCATAAGTACGCTACTGAAAAAGCATAGCATGACCAGTGAATAATAAAATTTATTCATGATATTCAATTAAGTAAATTCTAGTTAATATTTAATAAGCCCTGCTTTCAGGTGCTGTAATGGTAAAACAAGATGTTATTCAGAGCTGGTTTAGTCCATTAACAAATATTAAAAAACAAGGAATTGATCTGGGAAGAGGCAATCGATTGCCGCAGGTGATAAAACTTTTCATACAATAATTATTTGGTAATAACAATTTAGCTACTTTGTAACGATTTCGCTAATAAAATCTGTGCAATCGTTCCCGGTAATCCTTCCTCAAATAGCCATCATATAATAATTGAAAGACACGCGAAAAATCCAGTGTTGATTTTTATTCAATTATAGTAAAATCATTACTAGTTATAAATCAACACTATATAGGTTACAAAAAATGATTCATATCACTATCTATAATTAGTATAAATAAATAAAATGGTTTAGCTTTGCATAACCTAATCATTTTTATGAGACCTAAACTCTACTCAATCATTTTTATTGCTTTCCTATTTTTAAGCACATTACATAGCTATTGCCAGGTACTTACTCCAGAAGATTCTCTTCAGGTGGGATTGGTCAACAAACAACAGACGACCGTTATTTCGGGATATGGTGAAGCAAAATACAGCATCGACACTAAGCGTAAAAGTGCTGAGGCCAATCTGAAGCGTATCGTTCTTTTTGTAGGCCATAAATTCAGCAAAAACATTTCCTTTTTTAGTGAACTGGAGGTAGAGAATGCATTGGTAACAGGCAGCAATTCTGACGAAACTACCAATGGCACAGGCAGTGTCTCTATGGAACAGGCATTTTTAAAGTTCAACATTAATCCCACAACATATATTGTGGCCGGATTATTCATTCCACGTATCGGTTTTATCAATGAAAACCACTTACCTACAACTTTTAATGGTGTAGACAGGCCATATCTGGAAGAACAGATCATTCCATCTACATGGCGGGAAGTAGGGGTAGGCCTGTATGGACAGGTACGGAATGTACAGGGCCTAAACTACAGCGTTTCCCTGACTAACGGGTTAAAATCAGCTAACTTCAGCAGTGCAGATGGTATTGCTGGTGGAAGACAACTAGGACAGGCGTCACAGGGGTTGAATCTTGGCTTAAGCGCTGCTTTGCTCTATTATATTGATGATTTCAGAATTCAGGTATCAGGATATATGGGAGGTTCTACAGGTGAAGAAAAAAGAGTAGCAGATAGTCTGCAGTTAAACTCTGGCCCCTTCGGCAACCCCGTTATACTAGGAGAAGCCAACGTTTCTTATTCTAAAAATGGCCTGTCAGCAAGGGCAATTGGAACTATAGTGAATATTAAAAATGCCAGCGAAATCAACCGGGCCTATGCAAATAACACACCGGAGACAATGTACGGTGGCTATGGAGAACTTGGATACGATGTATTTTATAACAAATATCATAACGCTAAAGCTTTGATCTTCTTTTGCCGCTACGAGTTGGTCGATATGAATGCTAAAATTCCTGTCAATGGTATTGAGAATGATGCTAACCGCAAAAATTATCTGATTGCAGGGCTAACCTACAAACCGATCAGAGGGGTGGCAATTAAAGGAGACTATACCAGATTGATGACAGGGGATTTTAATCAGGCGCTGATTGTTACGCCATTTCCAAGACAGGTATTCTATTATAAAAACAATGGATTTGTTAATCTGGGCATAGCTTACAACTTCTAATTATATGGGAAACAGAAGGCATTTTATTAAATCAGGATGCATCGCATGCATGGGGCTCACATCTATTGCGACCTTAATAGAGGCCTGCTCTGCTCCTATGCAGGTAGTAAAAAGCAGTAACTCTGATCTGCCAAATATACTCTCTGTATCTGAAAGCAAGTTTACCTCCTCAATTCATGTAGTTATAGTAAGGGATGACAAGCTGGACAGTGACATCCTTTTAGTAAAGGGAAAAGACGGTTACAAAGCCCTGTTCATGTCATGCACCCACGAAGGGCTCCCGCTAACAGCTACTGATACTAAGATCGTATGCAATGCCCATGGAAGCCAGTTTGATTTTGATGGAAAAGTGCTTAAGGAACCTGCATTGAAACCACTTGAGCAGTTTAAAACTGAAATAATAAACAACTATATAAATATATACACCTGTCTCGTCCGGAAAAGTCTTTACAGTTGGGAGCTGTTAATACTAAGTATTCTTTACAATTGTTATTTCGTCCGGTTCAGGGTTTACATTGACTTTTTACGTAATCCTCTTCCGGCTTTACATCATTGTAGCAGTAATCCT
>JAATFQ010000031.1 GCA_015655115.1 Sphingobacteriales bacterium | reverse complement strand
GTTTATCTATACTCGGCAAAGATGAAATGCAGACCGATTTGCCAGAATGCCGCGACTGGAAGAAACCTGCTCTGGAAGACAAGCGTTTAACAGATAAGGAGAGTGCAGAATATAATCGACCTGGCGGAGTGGGTAGTATGACCGATAAAGGATACTGGAATCAGCGCGCCAGAGGCATGGGCGGTATACAGACCTCCTGTGCAGAGGAAAATCTTTTAGGTTATCCTGGTACAAAATATTACGGTGAGAATATTGCTGTTCATGAGTTCAGTCATAATATTATGGGCGCATTAAAAAAGGTAGATCCTGTTCTATATGCAAAGATCGAGGTGGCATACCTTGCAGCGAAAGCGAAGGGACTCTATAAGGGGCAGTATGCTATTAATACAATGTATGAATACTGGGCAGAAGGCACTCAATGGTGGTTCTGGAGCAACTATGAATTCATAGACATAAATAATGGAGATGCACTGCTCCAATCTCCTGATGATTTAAAAAAATACGATCCTCAACTCTATTCAATATTGGATCAGATATACCCCGGGCACCATATACCAACCGATGTTTATTATGGGAAAAACATTCCTTATCCTGTAAAAAAATAACCTGTTCAATAGTTTCAGCTACATAATGCGTATTTACTCCCTGATTAACCCGTATTTATCACAATATGGGTGATAACACATATATGTATTTTTATGATATATCATTCAATCGGATGAGCTGATCATAAATATCAGTTGGCAACATGAATTAGGAATAGTGGCAAAGAATATTTTAATCGTTGAAAATGACGAAAAGCTGGTAGAGGTTTTGAGAGAATTTTTCTCAGCATATGGGTATAACCTCAAGGTTTTGCCACAGGCGTACGACATCCGTCCTCTGGTTAAAGAGTTTAAGGCAGATTTGGTATTGCTGGATTTTCTGCTTCCGGGGGTAAATGGGGGAGAGTTGTGCTTACAAATTAAGCGGAGTGAAAAATTAAAAAATATACCTGTTATCATATATTCTGCATTTCCAAAGGTGATGTTAGCACTGGGGGATTATGGCTGTAATGCATTTATTTCAAAACCTTTTAATCTTGAGGACCTCATGCTGCAAATAGAAGCCTGTATGAAGGAGCCTGAACGCAATTATCTGTTGCCATAATGGATTGGAAATAAAAATAGTCTCAATCGCCTAAATGATGTAAATCACTTAATTACGTGATGTTTAGCACCATGTTAGGCCTGTTCATAACTGATCTTTGGGGTTGAAAATGGCTCCAATAATGCGTAAATCCTCTATTTTATTTCTTTTTATATTCCTGCTTGTCTTAACTGTTAAAGGTCAGGTTACACTACTCAATGATTCAGCAAAAATAAAGATTATGATGAAGGGTTTATTTCAGGCACGTTATTCTTATGGGACTAATAAAGATGTCGATTTAAACGGGTTACATCATACTGATGGTAAGGCTGTTTATAACGATTTTGACCTCAAAAGGGTGAGGCTGCAGTTTTCTTCCCATATATCTGACCGTACTGAGGTTTTTATCTTAATTAACCTGGCCGATTTTAAGTCAGATCCTAAGAATAAAGTGCTGGAGAATGCATATATCACTTACCGGCTTAATTCTTACCTGAACTTCAAAATGGGACAGTTCAGACCTGCGTTTGGCTTGGAGGATATGTATCCTGCTGATATTACCAAATCACTGGATTATTCCAATCAGTATACCATATTCGGGAATAATGGATGGCAAAGTTTTCAGGCTGGAGGAAGTATTTATGGAGCACTCAAAACACTGATACCTGTAAGTTATGAGTTCTCTGTAACAAATGGGAACAATCGTAATCAGATAATGGACAGCGATAACGGGAAGCATTTTTCTTCACGTATTGAACTTGGGTTGCAGAAAAGCATGAATATCAAACTTGGATTGAACGGAGGCTTGGCCAGGGTATACAAGAAAAGCATATTTGCTACAGGGGTAGACCTTACAGCGAAGATACCAATCATAAAAAAATGGACACTTGAAATTGAAACTGAGGCTAAGCAGGGAAATAATCATGTGCTGTATTATGGGATAGACACAGCAAAGCTGGAAGGCAGCATCAGCACGTACCAGATGCGTGGGATTTATTTTTTGCCTAACCTGCGCTATGCTATCAATTATCACCGTTTAAGCTCGTTAGAATTCTCCTGCAGATATGAATATTTTGATAAGGATTTTAAGCACTTTTCTAATCCGCGACAAACTTATACACCAATGGTAAGTGCTGAGTTTTTAAAGGCTTATAGTGCAAGGATCCAATTGGGGGTTACAATAGACAGGTACAAAAAGAATGTGCCTGCCACAACGGATTATAATAATAATTTATTCATCCTCCAGGTGCAATCAAGATTATAAAGTATAATATATAATCATTTGATTCTTAGTTCTTTGTTTTGCTTTAAGGAGGTTAGGCAGCAAGCTAACCTGTACCTGCTAAATAAAATTAAATTTTTTGTAACTGTAGCGTTTATTCTAAAATGTACGTTATAGACTTATTAGTTGCAAAAATATGGATCTTTTGCGGGATTCTTTGTTCTTATAAATCTTTTACTGCCTCAATATTTGGTGTGTTCTGTTAGTATTATTGTTTATAACAGGAATAGAAGAATTTACGCGCAAATGAAGCAATGGCCTCTCAGTTTTTATACTGAGGGGCTTTGTTTTTGGATGGCAACGCTACCTTGATGGCCATCTTTATATTGAATTAGCACAGCGTTTTTTAATTTATGCAATCGATTGTATTAACAATATGAGGCTGAATCATAAATCATGATTAGCCTCATATTGTTTTATCGTATCAGATCAGAAGGCTAATTACCTATAATAAAATCAGTAATACAACTAGCCCTGAATTCATCTCCATATTAAAAGAATCTGGGGTACTAAATAAACCTGTTGATTATATTTTCAAGTAGCTCCTGCTGACCACTTAATGTCTGTGGTTCTCCCTTTTCAACAGCATAATTACGCAGGTCTACCAGGTTAAGCTTGCCATCTTCAAAATCTTTACCTGCGCCACTGTCAAAAGAAGCATACCTGTTGGTGCGGATCTTTTTATAATCAGAATGCTGAAGGATATTATCTGCCGTAACCAGTGCTCTGGCAAAAGTATCCATACCACCCACATGTGCATAAAAAAGATCTGCAGGGTCTGTGGAATTTCTTCTGATCTTCGCATCGAAGTTTACCCCGCCACCTTGTAAGCCATTAGCTTCCAGAACAATCAGCATCGCTTCAGTAACCTCATTGATATCATTAGGGAACTGATCTGTATCCCATCCATTCTGGTAATCACCCCTGTTGGCATCCATAGAACCCAGTAAGCCTGCATCTGCAGCTACCTGCAACTCATGCGTAAAAGTATGTCCGGCCAGTGTAGCATGGTTTACCTCAAGGTTCAGTTTAAAATCTTCCAGCAGATCATACTGACGGAGAAAGCTGATCACCGTAGAAGCATCATAGTCATACTGATGTTTTGTAGGTTCACATGGTTTTGGCTCAATAAGGAAAGTACCTTTAAAGCCCTGGCCGCGTGCATAATCTTTTGAAGCATGCAGGAATTTTGCCAGGTGTTCTTTTTCGCGCTTCATATTGGTGTTCAGCAGGCTCATATACCCCTCACGGCCACCCCAGAATACATAATTTTCACCACCTAATGCTATCGTCGCATCCAGAGCAGCCTTTACCTGTGCGGCGCCATGTGCAAGCACGTGGAAATTCGGGTTCGTAGAAGCACCGTTCATATACCGGCGGTTAGAAAACAGGTTGGCTGTGCCCCAGAGCAACTCTACACCGCTGGCTTCTTGTTTCTGTTTTGCATATTCAACTATTGCCTGTAATCGTTTCTCATTGTCTTTTACGTCATTTGTGAAATCTACCAGATCCACATCATGGAAACAGTAAAATGGAAGGTTCATTTTGGTAAGGAATTCGAAAGCAGCATCCATTTTATCCTTAGCACGTTCTACTGCATCAGATTTTTCATTCCATGGATGGATCAGTGTACCTTCGCCAAACTGATCACCACCAGTAGCCACAAAGGAATGCCAGTAAGCACCTGCAAAGCGCAGGTGATCTTTCATGGTTTTTCCTGCAATCACCCTGTTTTCATCATACCAGCGAAAAGCCAGCGGATTGTCTGAACCCAGGCCTTCAAATTTTACTTGTCCGATTCCTTTGAAGAATTCTTTTTCTCCTGTAATTACATTTGTCATTTGATATATTTTATAATTATGGTTTAAAATTTATATAGGATTGAATAGATTCGTTATGTTCATTTCAATTGTTTGTTGAGCAGGCTTAGCCAGTCCTGATAGGCAGGCTCATAAACTGTAGTCAGATTTGGCTCTACCAGCTGGATCGCTTTGATATTGCTAAAAGCTTCTGCGGGACTGGAGAATGTATGCGCACCTATACCTGCACCTAATGCCGCACCTACACTACCATCGTTTTCATAAAGCTCTACAGGTACGCCTGTACTGTTCACAAACGCTTCAAGGAAAAGGTTACTGAGAAATAAGTTCGCTTTTCCGGCACGGATTACCGTTGGATTTAATCCGTTAGAACGCATAATATCCAGGCCATAGCGGAAAGAGAAAGCTATTCCTTCCTGCACAGCACGGAAAATATGAGCTTGTGTATGTACGTTCAGGTCTATATTATGGAGATGTACGCCTACCAGCCTGTTATTCAGCATCCTTTCGGCCCCATTTCCAAAAGGGAGAATCCGCAAACCTTCAGCACCTATTTTTACTTTCGCGGCCTCCGCATTCATTTGCGCATAGCTGATGGCAGCGCCGAAAAGATTCTTCGTCCACCTGTTCAGGCTGCCTGTTCCATTGATGCAGAGCAGTACGCCCAGCCGTTTCTCTGCTTCTGTATAATTGACATGGGCAAAAGTATTGACGCGCGATTGCGGATCGTATGCCAGCTGGTCACTTACCCCATAAATCACACCAGAGGTACCGGCAGTAGCGGCCACTTCGCCTGGCTGCAGCACATTTAAAGAAAGCGCATTATTGGGCTGGTCGCCTGCTTTATAGGTAACAGGAGTACCTTCTTTCAGTCCTGTCAGCGCAGCGATCTGATGCGTTACACGACCATGTTCCGCAAAAACAGGTTTAATCTCAGGGATCAGAGAGCTGTCGAAATCATAATAGTCCATTAGCTCTGCTGACACACTATTCGTTTTAAAGTCCCAGAATATACCCTCAGATAAAGCGGAGATACTTGTCGTGATAGCCGCTGTCAGTTTCATAGCAATAAAATCTCCAGGCAGCATAAATTTATCTATACGCGCATAGATTTCAGGTTCATATTGCTTCACCCACGCCAGTTTGGATGCTGTAAAGTTACCAGGTGAGTTGAGCAGGTGAGAAAGACAAAACTCTTCACCTAAAGCTTCAAAAGCACCATTTCCCAATTCCACAGCCCTGCTGTCGCACCAAATGATACTGTCACGCAGCAATTGCTGTTCCTGATCTACCAGCACCAGTCCGTGCATCTGATAGGCTATACCGATAGCGGATATGTCATGTGCATTAAATTTCCCTGTTTTTTTACATGCATCGAACGCTAACAGAACGTGCTGCCACCACATTTCGGGCGACTGTTCTGCCCAGCCGGGCTGCCGGGCTGTAATTAAGCTTTCCTCATCAGGGTACTGAGCCTGACTCACTACTTGCTGACTTTCCGCATCCACAACGGCTACTTTTATTGAGGATGTTCCAATATCTATTCCTAGTAACAGCATAATATTTTGTGTTATTGCATTCGTAATTCTATAGCTTTATCGGGAACGAATTTAAGTTATTAATTTTATTACGCAATCGATTGCCCAATTATTTTTTTGCATTTTTACATTTAATCTGTATCAGAGATAATAAAAGCCACCAAGAGCATACTATCTGCAAACAGATTGAGTGCCGGGGTTGTGGACTCATGAATTCAGATAAAAAAATAAAAACGAATGAATGATGGCTGTGGTAGCTTCATTGCGGTTAAAACAATATAAAATAGATGAACCCGGCATGATTAAAAATAGTATTAAACTTAATAGTAGTGATTCTATTTTTAATCATCAAAGGCTCCATCCAACAAATGAAAACAATATAAAATAAATGAAACGCCAGAAAAGAACAACGATATATGACATTGCCCAGAGGCTTAATATAGCCGCTTCATCGGTATCCAGAGCTTTGAGCAATAGCAATAAAGTAAACGCAGCTACTAAAGCATTAGTGCTTAAAACAGCTGCGGAAATGAATTACCAGCAGAATGCAATGGCTGCAAATCTGAGAAAAGGCAATAATCCCACTATTGGTGTCGTGGTACCGCGAATTAATCAGGGATTCTTCTCCAATGTTATTGCCGGGCTGGAGGAGATAACCTATAAAAAAGGTTATAATTTAATTATCTGTCAGTCCAATGAACTGCATGCCCGTGAGGTAGATTGTGTAAATGCACTGATCAACCAGCATGTAAGTTGTATTGTGATTTCTATTGCTGCCGAAACGGGCAGTTATGATCATTTGCAGCAGGTGCTCGACCGGCAAATCCGTTTAATACAATTTGACAGGGTAGTAGAAGAGCTGGATACATTTAAAGTTATCAACGATAATGAGCGTGCTTCTTATGAGGCCGTAACACATTTGATTAGCCAGGGATATAAAAGAATAGCACTTCTAGAAGGTCCACAGCATCTCGATATTTTCAGGCAGCGGAAAGATGGCTATATTACAGCACTCCAAAAGCATGGCTTCCCGATATTGCAGGAGCTGATGATCGAAAATGCATGGACAAAGGAGCTGGGTGCTGAAGGGACAGCGCAATTGCTGGAACTGCCGGAACCGCCAGACGCTATATTTGCCTCAACATCGGATTTCTCTGCCCTCGGTGTTTTGGAGGCTGCAACGGCTAAAGGGATTACGGTACCAGAAAGCCTGGGTATCTGCGGCTACTCAAATGAACCTTTTACAGAAATCACCAGTCCCTCTATTACTACTATAGATCAGTACAGCATGAGCATGGGCAAAACCATTGCAAATCTTTACTTCCAGGAAATGGAGGTTTTCGACCTGAATATAGAGCCTAAAATTGTCAGTATTAAGCCCAAACTGATCATCAGAAAGTCTACACAGAAAATATAGCTTTTTAAAGCTCCAGCGCTTATTATTTAATAAATATTAAATAATGCAGCGGATTGCATTTTGTTAAAAAATCATTACTTTGGTCTCCCGTAAAGGTAGCTAAAGTATGAAGACCGACAAAGTTGTTACTATTTATGATATCGCTGAGCGTTTAAACCTGGCGCCGTCTACCATCAGCAGAGGTTTACAGGATAATCCTGCTGTTAATCCAAGGACAAGGAAGAAGATCTTTGATACGGCAAATGAAATGGGTTACCGTTTCAATACTTTCGCACGGAACCTGCGCAGTCAGAAAACAAATACGATTGGTGTAATTGTTCCGCGCTTAAACAGCTATTTTATTTCGGATATACTCGCCGGAATAGAAAAAGAAATTAACGGAGCAGGCTATAATATGCTCATCAGCCAGTCGCTCGAGCTGGAGGATAATGAAATTAAATATGCCAAGGCAATGCTCCATAACAGGGTAGACGGTTTAATTGTCAATCTGGCGGCAAATACGAGAAATCTCGATCATTTTAATGAATATACACGTCATCATATTCCCCTGTTGTTTGTAGACAGGGTTATTGAGAATGACGATTTCAATAAAGTAGTAATCAATAATACTAAGGCAGGGTATGAGCTCACCTCGCATCTGATTGAGCAGGGATGTAAGCGTATTATCCATTTAACGGGAAGTTTAATGCGGAATGTTTATGAAGACAGGAAATCCGGTTATCAGAAAGCACTGGCAGAGAACAATATCCCCTACCTGCCGGAACTGGTACTTGAAACAGACCTCACAGAAGGCTCGTCTATCAAAGCAGCACAGCAGATCCTGGCCATGAAGAACAGGCCGGATGGTTTATTTGTAGCGAATGATTTATCGGCATTGATCTGTATGAAGGTGTTTAAAGATGCAGGACTCAGGATTCCCGCCGATATTGCTATTGCAGGATTTAACAATGATATCATCTCGCGTCTTGCCGAGCCTATGTTAACTACCGTCAACTATCCCGGGGAAGAGATGGGAAAGCTTGCTGCCAGACATCTGATCAGCCAGATCGATGGTGACAGCGATGGAATGCTGACGAATACCATCATCTTAAAATCCCAGTTAATCATCAGGGAATCATCACTGAAAAAGGAATCTGCCGTGCCCGGTGCCGGCAATTAATATAGGTATATGAAGACAAAAGTGGCTATAGTTACAGGTGGCGGAGCAGGATTAGGCTTAGCGATCTCCCGAAAACTCGTGGAAGAAAAAATACGGACTATCATTATTGGCAGAAATGAAAATACCCTGCAAGAGACCTGCAGGGAGTTAGGTGAGCTGTGCAGTTATAAGGTTTTAGACCTGCAGCATATTTCGGCAATCCCGGCACTTGTTGAGGACATTGTAAAAGAATTCGGCCATATTGATATTTTGGTCAATAACGCAGGTATCAACCAGAAAAAACCATTTCTGGAGGTTACAGATGCTGATTTTTATACGATCATCCAAACAAATGTGCTGGCCGTATTTGCCATCAGCAGGGAGGTCAGCCGGGTGATGATAGCGGAAGGAAGCGGTTCTATCGTCAATATCAGCTCTATGGCTGCACAATATGGCATCCCGTTGGTTATTGCCTATACAGCAGCAAAATCTGCCATAGAAGGGATGACAAAAGCCATGGCCGTAGAATTATCACCCCTGGGTATCCGCGTAAATTGCGTTGCACCAGGATTTATTAAAACAGATATGTCGGCCAAAGCATTAGACAATGATCCGGCAAGGAAGAATAAAGTACTTTCCAGGACCCCCATGGGGCATTTAGGTCTGCCGGAAGATATTGCCAGCGCTGTTTACTACCTCAGTTCTGACGGTTCCAAATATATTACAGGGGTAATCATGCCTGTTGATGGTGGTAATTCCATAGGTTTTTAAATAAAGATACAATCGATTGAAATGCTATGATACAATTTGAACAAAGCATGCGCTGGTTTGGGGATCAGGATCCTGTAAGCCTTCGGGACATCCGGCAGGGGGGGTGCACAGCGGTAGTTACAGCCCTCCATCATATCCCGGTGGGGGAAGTATGGAGTGTCGCTGAGATCTGTGCCCGCAAATCGGTGATAGAAAAAGCAGGGATGGCATGGACCGTGGTGGAAAGCCTGCCCGTACATGAAGACCTCAAAACCCGTAGCGGAAATTATGTGCAGCTGATAGAAAACTATAAACAGAGCCTGCGCAATCTGGCTGCATGTCATATCAGGGTTGTAACCTACAACTTTATGCCTGTGCTCGACTGGATGCGGACTGATCCGGAATTTACACTGCCCGATGGGGGCAAAGCTTTGCGCTTTGAGCGAATTGCATTTATTGTGTTTGACCTTTTTCTGCTGAAAAGGCCTGATGCTGAAAAAGAATATACCCAGGCAGAGTTAACAGCAGCAGCGGCACGTTTCAGGTCAATGTCTGATGCAGAGAAGACTTACCTGTACAACAGTGCTTTATTGGGTTTGCCAGGTGCAGATGAGGCGTTTACTCCAGCTATCATTTTAGCAGCGCTGAAAACCTATGCCGCTATTGATGCTGAACAGTTGAGATGCAATCTGCGTGCTTTTCTCCTCGAAATTATTCCTGTAGCTGCTGCGGCAGGTATAAAAATGGCAATTCATCCCGACGACCCGCCATATCCGATTCTCGGTTTACCGCGTATTGTAAGCACAGAGGCCGATCTTGCCTTCATTGCCGCAAGCTGCCCTTCTCCGGCAAATGGATTTTGTTACTGTACAGGCTCGCTGAGCGTGCAGCCTGAGAATAACCTGTGTGGAATTATAGATAGATATGGGGAGCTGATCCACTTTGTACATTTAAGGAACACCAGGAAAGACAAGGATGGTAATTTCCATGAAGCAGCACATTTAGATGGAGATGTAGATATGTATGCAGTCATGAAGAAGCTCATTACAGTGATGCAGGAGACAGGGATTTCTTTGCCTTTAAGGCCTGATCATGGACATCAGCTGCTAGACGATCTCCATAAAAAAACCTACCCCGGATATTCTGCAATCGGGCGGTTAAAGGGACTGGCAGAACTGCGGGGCCTTGAGCTAGGCATCAGCAGGTCCATGTGATCAACGTAAAACCATAAAACCAACCAAATATGATAAACAGACTGATGAATATGGGCGCTTTCCCGGTGGTGGGGCTGATGCTTGTACTGGGTGCCTGCCAGACCAAAAACAAAGCAGAAGAAAGCAATGCTTTCAAAGGAGCGATTTCAAAGCCCCTGATTACTAAACTGTATACGGCAGATCCTTCTGCACATGTGTTTGAAGGTAGAATCTATATCTACCCTTCACATGATATTGAATCAGGCATCCCTGAGAATGATAATGGCGATCATTTCGATATGCGCGACTACCATATCTTTTCTATGGACAGTATTGGTGGCACAGTAAAGGATCATGGGGTAGCCCTCCAGGTAAAAGATATTCCCTGGGCGGGCAGGCAGCTATGGGCACCAGATGCAGCATTTAAAGACGGTAAGTACTACCTCTATTTCCCGGTAAAAGATAAAAAAGACGTGTTCAGGATTGGCGTAGCCACATCAGCTTCTCCAGCCGGACCGTTTATACCGGAGGCATTGCCTATCGAAGGGAGCTTTAGCATTGATCCCGCTGTATTTCCGGATAGTGATGGCAACTTTTATCTATACTTCGGGGGCATCTGGGGAGGACAGCTGCAGCAGTGGCACGAAGGGAAATATGTGGAGAACGGGTCGAAGACTGATCGAAAAGATGATGCCGCCCCGGCATTAACAGCCAAAATTGCTAAGCTGAGCTCTGATATGAAACACCTTGCCGAAGAAGTGAAAGATGTGGTAATTATAGACAAAGAAGGGAACCCATTAATGGGTGGCGATCACGACAGGCGTTTTTTTGAGGGCGCATGGATGCACAAGTATAATGGCAAATACTACTTTTCCTATTCTACAGGAGATACACATAAGCTGGTTTATGCGATAGGAGAAAGTCCTTACGGACCATTTACTTACCAGGGAGTGTTACTTTTACCCGTTGTAGGCTGGACTACGCACCATTCTATTGTTGAATACAAGGGTCAGTGGTTGCTTTTTTATCACGATACAGAAGTTTCAGGAGGTGAAACCTATTTAAGAAACATCAAAGTAACCAGTTTAAAACACGAGGCAGACGGAAGTATCAAACCGATCAATCCATATGGGGCTGTACAATAAATAAAAAGCTCAGTGCCGGAATTACGGTGCTGAGCTTTTTATTTGATAATTGGTATCTGATATTGGTTATACAGACTTAAATACTACGATACCGTTATGGCCGCCAAATCCAAAGGTATTGCTCATTGTATTTTTAACTTTCGCCTGAACAGCCTCTTTAATCACAATATTAAGGTGGCCAGGAATTGCAGGGTCAAGCTCAGTTGTATTAATCGTAGGGGGTACCACACCATCTCTCATTGACAGCAAACATATAATAGCTTCAATGGCGCCGGCTGCACCTAATAAATGGCCAGTCATTGATTTCGTAGCGCTGATCAGCAGGTTGTTTTTTTCTGTGCCCAGCAGGTTCGTTACCGCTTTAGTTTCCGAAAGATCGCCCACCGGAGTAGAAGTAGCATGTGTATTTAAATAGTCCACATCAAATATAGTCAGTCCTGCTTCTTCAAGCGCAAGCCTCATGGCATGTGAGGCGCCAAGGCCTTCAGGATGTGTGGCTGTCATATGGTAAGCATCGGCAGTCATCGCTGCGCCACCAACCTCGCCATAAATTTTGGCACCACGTTTCACAGCATGTTCATATTCTTCCAGGATCAGTGCACCTGCACCTTCGCCCATTACGAAGCCATCACGGTTTACGTCAAAAGGTTTAGAGGCTGTTTCAGGTGTATCATTCTGTGCAGACATTGCTTTCATGGCGCAGAAGCCCCCCACAGAAGATGCCGATATCGGTGCTTCAGAGCCTCCTGTTACGATGATCTTTGCTTTTCCCATACGGATATAGGTAAAGGCATCCATGATCGCTGTATTAGAGGTAGCGCAGGCAGAAACCGTGGTATAGTTAATGCCCATATAGCCATTACGGATAGAGATCATTCCGGAAGCCATATTGGCAATCAGTTTAGGTACAAAGAAAGGGCTGTAACGCGGCGTTCCGTTTCCTAATGCAAATTCCGATGCCTGTTGCTCAAAAGTATCCATTCCACCCTGTCCGGATCCCCAGATTACCCCTACATCAAAAGGGTCCATTTTATCGAATTCAAAGCCAGAGTCCTTGATAGCTTCATCCGAAGCAACAAGTGCATACTGGGTAAACCGGTCTGTTCTTTTGATATCCGACCTGTCTAAATATTTTGTAACGTCATAATCTTTCAGTTCACATGCGAACTGTGTGCGGAATAGGGAAGCATCAAAACGTGTAATCTTTGCTGCGCCGCTTTTGCCGGCTACAGTATTGCTCCAGAAAGTATTTACATCATTTCCGAGTGGCGTTAAAGCCCCGATTCCTGTGATAACAACTCTTTTTAACATATTCATTTATAATTAATTTTGATCAGCGCTTTTATGCATACTGATTAAGATTCAAAAATAAGCATTTTATACCATTTGGTATAAACCTTTCAATTTTATTATTTCCTGCGAAAATACGAATATAAATAATCAATCAGCTAGAATGTGCAGATGGAATGATGTAATTTGTTGTGTATAAATAGCTCAGGATATTTATCGTGTATGAAAAGATTTAAGTGGATATGATTATATTTGGGGACCATAATATTAATATAATGTCAGATCAGAAAAAAGAAATATTCGATAGTGTAGCGCAAAGACTTAAAATTGAGGGGTTTAATGTTGTGAATCGTGATGAGACCCGCCCGTGGGGAGGTTTTTTTGTTATCGATGAAGAGCAGGCACAGCAATTTGCAAATGTTTATTTTGATGGCTTAAATGTAGAGGATTTAAAGATTTCGGGAAAATTGAGCCCGAAAATTTTAATCGTAGCACCGAACACACGTCTTTCATGGCAATACCATCACCGTCGTGCTGAAATATGGCGTGTAGTAAGCGGTACCGTTGGTGTGATCACCAGTGAAACCGATGAGCAGGGTGATGTACAGCAATTGCCGCCTTCACATACTATTAAACTGAAACAAGGGGAAAGACACCGTCTGGTAGGTTTAGATGACTGGGGTATTGTTTCTGAAATCTGGCAACATACTGATCCGTCAAATCCATCCGATGAATCAGATATCGTACGTGTATCAGACGATTTCGGCAGGTAGTTAAACTTTTAAATATTTATTTCTGTGCCCTGCTAACTATGCAGGGCGCAAATCTTTTATTGCTGTTAAATTATATGTTATCTCAAAGATACTATCATTTGAATATAATTATCTTTTTGTACAGATGATGCTCCCGTCTTCTCTTTGTCATCATTGATATCAATCACCAACTTAACAGGGCAGGCTTATACAGGCAAATTAAGTTCGCTGTTGCTCATGGCTTTCTTCAATTTTTTTATTTGAACATCTAACTTAAAACTGTTTACGTTAGTACGCTTTACAATTTATGATCATTTTAATTTTTTTTCTTCTTCACTGGTTTTTATCACTCTTCTCGCAAACGTTTTTTTTACAC
>JAATFQ010000014.1 GCA_015655115.1 Sphingobacteriales bacterium | reverse complement strand
TGAAATGGTAATACGCAGCACAGGCACCTTCACTACTTACCATTGGAGCACCCAAAGGATGCACAGGAGTACACTTCTCTCCAAAATTGGGGCAATTGCACGGCTTAATTTTCCCCTTCATTATATCACCCGATAAGCAGGTAAGATCTTCATGCGATCCGGAAATATCTATATTGAATTTTTGAGCGGCATCGTAATCGCTGTACTTTGATTTTACACCATAACCACTGTCAGGTATTTCACCTATACCACGCCATTCACGATTAGTCACTTCGAATATTTCCTCAATGGCATCTATGGCTGGTTTATTCCCATTTGCTTCCACCACACGGGCATATTGGTTTTCCAGTTTATACTGGCCTGATTCCAATTGCCTTACAGTCATCAGGATCCCCTCCAGCAGATCAACTGGTTCAAAACCAGTAATGACAATAGGTATTTTATATTTTTCAACTATCGGATAATATTCCTGCATACCCATAATAGCACAAACATGTCCTGCACCCAAAAAAGCATCGACCCTGCAATCACTATCGCTCATAATGGCACCCATGGCTGGCGGTACCAGCACATGCGAAGTTAGGATAGAATAATTGCTGACCCCTTCCCGGTGTGCATGTATAACGGAAAGTGCGTTTGCCGGGGCAGTTGTTTCAAAACCGACGGCGAAAAAGACGACTTCCCTTTCCGGGTTTTCCTTTGCTATCTTAACAGCTTCCAAAGGGGAGTACAAAATACGCACATCTGCTCCTTTTGATTTTGCTTCCAGCAGGCTCATGCTGCTGCCGGGCACCCTTATAATGTCTCCGTAAGAACACAAAATCACTTTGTGCTCCATGGCCAGATGAACGGCCTTGTCAATCAGATTAACTGGTGTAACACATACCGGGCACCCGGGGCCATGTACCATCTGAATATTTGAAGGCAGCATACTGAGCAAGCCATTCTTAACCAATGAATGTGTCTGCCCACCGCACACTTCCATGATATTCCAGTTGCCTTTTGCAATTTGCCTGATTTGTTTTAAGAGGGCATCCACTATTTCCGGTGAACGGAATTCTGATACATATTTCATAGCGTAGGGTGATAATTACTTTGTATATTGTTTTCCTCGTATACCAGCTGGCCAAAGGAAATGTTCTCATCATTAGGTGAGAGGCTTATATGGAAATACAATTGATATTTACTTGCGTATTTGTATTTTATCCAGTCAACCAGCAAAGAGTTTTGAAAAACACCTCCGCTGAAACAGATATGATCAATATTCATTTTTCTGGCTACCGCACCAATTATACAGACCATACTGTAATGGAACCTGGCAGCGATATATTTTACGTCTTTACCCATTTCTATATCTACCAGTACCCCCCGCATCATGACAGCCGTGGATAAAGTATGACCAATAAATTCCTCTTCCAGATAAGAGTCTTCGCGTAAAAAGCCATTTTCAGCGACATATTCTTCCGCCATACACTGTAAATACATGGCGGCCTCGCCTTCATAGCTTTGCTTGTCGCCCTTGCCCAGCAATGATGCTACCGCATCAAAGATCCGTCCTACAGAGGATGTAAATAGATTTGTACTGTTCATAAGCGACTGATAGTTGTTCCATTCAGCATCAGTAAATTTCTCTTTTAGCTGAACGTATGCCCCCTCATGAAGCGCAGCAGGTAACGGCCAAACATTTTTGGTAGCACAAAGTGCGGCAATGCGCGGTTCTACAGCCATTTTATCTCCCGCAACAACGGGGAAGTAGTCGAAATGCCCACAGCGCTGCATCTCATTGCATGTATATTTAAAAAATTCACCACCCCAGATATGGCCATCATGGCCTAAACCTGTGCCGTCCCATATTACCCCTAAAACAGCATCTTTTTCATATAGACTATTTACTTTTAGTCCAGATGTTTCCGATAGGCCGTGTTTTACAGGTTCGGACTTCTTGTGCAAGAGATTATTTTCTGCCAGTACCGCAGCAAAATGCGCTTCATGATGCTGTACAAGCTTCAGCTTAATTCTAAGCTTTTTGGCAAACGCTAACGCAAACTGGTGCGAGAAATAACCAGTGTGTAAATCCGCAATAATCAGCTGTGGCTGAATAGCATATAGTTGAAGCCAATGGTTAACGGCATCAGTATACATCAACTGCGACTCATAGCTTTCGGCACTTCCTAAAAATTGGCTTACAAATACATTCCCGTTAATAGCCATGCTGAAAGTACTTTTTAAAAATGCACCTGTAGCTAAAATACATTTAGTACTGGTGGATTGATAACTGAACAAGGAAGGCGCGTACCCTCTTGATCTTCGTATAATGATCTGCTGACCTGAATATTTTGAAATCACGACAACACTGTCATCCTGTGGGATACTGATTTCACGATTATGGCTAATCACATAATCAGCGATATCAAATAAGTAGTTGTACGCATCCGCGTCCCGAAAAATAATTGGAGAACCCGAAATATTAGCACTGGTTGCAATTAAAGGCTTACCAAAATCATGCGCAATTAAATCAAATAAAGGATTATATGGTATCATTACACCTAATTTGTCTAAATCCGGGGCAATATCATTAACAGCAATCGCCGTAAATGTCGCAGCTTTGGGATGCAGCAAAACGATTGGTGCAGCCGGACTTTCCAGTATTTCCCTTTCCTGGATGTTTATATGAAAATCCTTTTGGACTTCAGAAAGACCGGGATAGAGCAGGGCAAAAGGTTTCTTCTGGCGGTGTTTCC
>JAATFQ010000234.1 GCA_015655115.1 Sphingobacteriales bacterium | reverse complement strand
TGATAGCAATAGCGGTACGACGAATAACAAACTTAGTTTCATGTATATATTTTATTGTTTAATTATTAGGCGGAATGTTTGATTATCCAGATTTTAAAAGTAGTAATAATCTTCCTCCAATATTGTAAAATAATAGTAAATAGTAAATTTCGCTTGTGGATTATTATAATAGTTAACCTGAATAGCGGACTGAATTTTTCAGCTAAACAGCAGCCTGGACTTCCCAACAAACAAAAAAGAACTTTTTAACAAAGCGGTCATCAAGTAAATTACTGTACTTTTGCCCCGATCATATTTTTATGATGATTTGTATGCGCTTAAAAAGAATACTGAAACGAACTATGATAATCATTCCCATCACCCTTGGAATTATGGCTTTAGCCATTTTTCTGTTTATGCAACAAGCTTCTTTTGGTAAAGCTCCCGCCGGACTGAGGCTGGAAAGGATAAAAAAATCTCCGCAATATAGCGATGGCGCCTTCCAGAACCAGTCGCCCACCCCTACTTTTACTGGTGGAGGTACATTTTTAAGCGTTATGTCCGATTTCATATTCGGCAAACATGAACGTAAGTCACCGGATTATAAATTGCCCTCTGTAAAGCGCGACCTTAAACTGCAGCCTTCATCAAAACCCCAGATCACCTGGTTTGGCCACTCTTCCTATCTCGTCCAGGTCAACGGCCTTAATGTGCTGGTAGACCCTGTATTTAGCGGACGTACCTCACCAGTAAGTTATGCGGGAACCAAAGCATTTGACGGTGCCGATGTTTACAAAGCCGAAGATATGCCGCGCATAGATGTGCTGCTGATTACGCATGATCATTACGACCATCTTGATTATGCAACCATTCTAAAACTAAAAGACCGCGTAGGCGTATTTGTCACTTCTTTAGGGGTAGGCTCCCACCTGGAGTACTGGGGCGTACCAGCAGCTCAAATAAAAGAGCTGGACTGGTGGGAAACTGCCGCAATCAGTGCAGACACTGAGTTTACTGCTGCGCCGGCCAGGCATTTTTCGGGCCGGGGGTTAGTAAGAAATAAAACACTGTGGTCTTCTTTCATTTTTAAATCCAAAGGATACAGTATTTATCTTGGGGGCGACTCAGGGTATGACAAGCATTTTGCAAAGATCGGCGAAGAATACGGCCCGTTCGACTTAGCGATCCTGGAAGATGGACAGTATAATGCCTTCTGGGCTAACATCCACATGATGCCAGAGGAAACTGCTAAGGCAGCAAAAGACCTGAAGGCTAAAGTTCTTCTTCCTGTTCATTGGGGAAAGTTCTCCCTCGCCACTCATCCATGGGATGAATCTATAAACCGGGTAGTGAAAGAAGCTGCGATCTTAAACATAAAGACTATTACTCCCCAGATTGGAGAACAGGTATCCTGGATAGCATCCTACCCCATTCACACTGGTGGATGCAAGCTCAACTTTAGCTTACCCTATTTACAAGTAGTAATCAGCTGTCGTTTATGAACGAAAGTTCAATGGCGATAAGTCGGTCTGCTTTTTAAAGAAATTAGAGAAGTGCGCAACCTGTTCAAAGCCCAAACAGTTGGAGATCTCAGAGATATTCCAGTATGTTTGTTTGAGCATAATTTTGGCTTCCTGGATAATCCTGCCGCTGATCATATCTGTAGTAGTTTTCCCGGTATTTTCCTTCAGGACCTTGTTGAGGTGGTTAACGTGTATGGACAGCCTGTCGGCATAATCTTTCGCTGTGCGCAGGTTCAGTTTATGTTGCGGAGACGCAATTGGGAACTGGCGCTCCAGCAGTTCGACAAAAAGCGACAAAACCCTGGCAGATGCTGTATGAGCAGGATGGCTTAACGTTGCAGGCTGGAGCTTCTGCCCATAGTGAATAAGCTCCAGCAGATAGTTGCGCAGCAGATCATATTTGTAGGCGTAATCTGATTTCAGCTCATTATACATTTTAATGAAGATCCCCTCAATGGCCGAAGCCTCCTCATCAGACACTTGAAATACCGGATAGCCCCCGGGCTGAAAAATAGGAAGATCATCGAGCACCACGCCGCTTTTGGATTGTATTAGAAATTCGGCTGTAAAAATGCAGAAATAACCAAACTGGTTGTCATCCTGCGGCAACCAGTTGTATGGAATTAAAGGGGTTGCAAACAGCAATGCGTTTTTCTCAATGTGTATTTCTTTGTCAGCATACTCCGCCTTATTGCGGCCCCTGATAATACTGATTTTATAATAAGCTCTGCGGTTGTATACCATCTCGCCTATTTCGCCTGCTCTGGCCTTCGCTCTCAGCTCTTCGACTTTGAAAATGTCGAAATGGCCGATTTCCTTATGAATATCTGAAGGTGCGTTACCTGATGTGCTTTTATAAAATTCTTCGAGTGAGGTAGCTTCCATGTGTAATATATTAACAATAATAACGATTTGTTTTATATTTCTAATGTCTGTTTAATAAATTTAAAGATCTGTGGACTGCAAAATACCCTGTTAAAAAACAGGCCGTATCACAAAATGTGATACGGCCTTGTAAATATAAGTCTTGAAATAAATATTTACTTCCTTCTGGCTATAAGTTCATCCCACCAGAAACTTCTATCCGCTGAGCATTTACCCATTTACCCTTATCCGTACATAAAAATGCAACTACACTGCCAATATCATCCGGACGGCCAACACGGCCTAAAGCAGTAACAGAAGCGATATGCTGATTTACATGCTCATTATCCCTTACCACACCACCACCAAAGTCGGTTTCAATTGCTCCGGGAGCAACAACATTGACCCTGATGCCACGGCTGCCCAATTCTTTTGCCTGATAGATAGTAAGCGTTTCTATTGCTCCTTTCATACTTGCATAAGTGCTGTAACCCGGTGAGGTGAAACGGGCAAGACCTGTAGAAATATTGACAATGCCACCACCATCGTTCATGTATGGCAAAGCCTTCTGTGCCAAAAAGAACACACCTTTGAAATGAATGTTCATGAGCTGATCAAATATTTCTTCTGAAGTTTCGGCAAAGGACGAGCCTATTCCTACTCCTGCATTGTTGACCAGGAAATCGAATTTGTCGGACTGGAAAGTATCTTTTAATACAGCTGTCAGCTCTGCAAAAAACTTTTCAAACCCTTTGACCTCTGCTGTATTTAATTGTAAGGCCGCTGCTTTTTGTCCCGCCTGCTCAATTTCGGCTACTACAGCCAGGGCTTCGTCTTTTTTACTGTTATAGGTAAGGATTACATCGATGCCTTCATTCGCAAGGCTCAATGCCATGTTTTTGCCTAAACCCCTGCTTCCGCCGGTAACTATTGCAATTTTATTATTCGTTGTCATATCGTTCTTATTTGATAATACAAATATGAGTATAATACCATTTACAAGATTTGCGAACATCAATCAGATGTTTGCAAATATCAAATAATCATTTTTTTCTACTTTAGCCAGGGACAGTTTTATACTTCCGCGCTGAATTTCAATCCTTCCAGTAAGCGTCTATTGCACAACAATACGTTTTGTTTCAGTGGTGTGGGCGCTAAAATATCCTAATGCGCTGTTATTAATGTTTGAAGGAGGATTACCTGGCGTTACCCCTCCGCCGGGGCCATTCTGCGACTGCTGACTTAAGGTGAACCAATAGTTGAATACGTTTTTATCTATACACTGCATTTCCACATCTACCGTATCGCCTGCTTTAAGTTTCTCATTGTCATCGTCACTGTAGAAAAGCACATTGGTAACGTCATTTCCATTGCTCAGCCTGTCATTATCTGCATATACCACCTTAATCTGCACTCCATTTACTTTCAGCACCCAGCGGTACTGGTTTACAACAGCTGAAGGGTCTTTATAATGTACCTCTACAGCCTTAAAATCATCTCCTCCAAATGTAATCACCTTAATGCTTAGCGAGTCCAGATGCACCAGTGGCTGCATAGTGGACGATGCGTTATACGTGCTGTTATTTGCATTTACATTCATATTATAGGTACGTCCCGTTTCTCCTTTTAATGAACTGGAAGTATAAGTACCAGGTTTGGTTTCGGTAAAAAGCCATGAATGGTTATTGTCATCCGTAACAGTCACCGTTGCGCCTGTTACTGCAGGATAGGTGTTGCTATTGGTATAAGGTACAGATTCGCTCAGCGTAATCACCTGCTGAACCGCCTGATCGGTAATTGTTCCTTCAATAACCAGTTTACTGGCAGAAGTATTCAGCTTTACATCGATTACCTTTTCACAGGAGCTAAGCCCCAGCGTCATGAAAACAATAACGCAAAAGCGCAGGATATTATCAGATAACAGATGAGATTTAGATAGTAAACGATATTCTGGCAAAATGTTATACTGAAGCCCGGCATTTAAATATTGGAACATGGAATTTAAATATTGAAACATGGCGTTTAGAATTTAAAGTTATAAGTGATAGATGGAATAATCCCGAAAAGGCTTGTTTGTACAGCTTCGGTTTGGGTAGGATCGCTCTTTTTATCCCTGAAGGTGATTGAATAAGGGTTTTTACGGTTCAGCGCATTGTACAGGCCAAAGCTCCAGCTGGATTCATACTTCGCAGTTTTCTTCGCTTTAAGGGTAGCACTCAAGTCTAACCTTGAAGTATAAGGCATCCTGTTAGCATTGCGGTCGGTATAATAATAAGTAGTGAGTCCGCCGACATTATATTTCCCCGCCGGGTAAGTAACCGCATTCCCCGTACTATAAATGTAATTGGCAGAGAAGGTCCACCTTGGGTTAAAGTTATAGATCCCTACTAATGCAAGGTCATGCGTACGGTCCTGCTTGGCCGGATAGTAGCTGCCATTGTTGATCCCATCAAACCTGCGTTCTGTTTTTGACAAAGTATAGCTTATCCAGCCTGTCAATTTACCTTTTGTCTTTTTAGCATATAATTCAAGTCCGTAGGCGCGGCCTGTGCCATACAACAATTCTGATTCTACATTAGCATTGGCCGTCAGCTCTGCCCCATCTTTATAGTCGATCTGGTTCTGAAGCCATTTATAATATACCTCTGCCGAGAATTCAAATGAGTTGTCTTTACTATTCCTGAAATAGCCCATCGCCACCTGATCGGCAAGCTCGGGCTTGATATTGTTACTGCTCATTACATACTGATCTGTCGGCGATCCCGTATTGGCATTGGTAAGGATATGGATATTCTGTGTATTGCGGTTATAGGAAGCCTTTAAAGAGTTCTCTTCATTAAAGCTATAGCTAGCCGAGAAACGAGGCTCCGGATAAATATACGTCTTCACGAAATCGCCGCTGCCATGTGTTGAGGAGGAATTGATTTCACCATCACTGTCATAAGTACTGAAAGTGCCCGGCCCAAGTAAAGAAAAAGCACTTAACCGCATCCCATACAGAATGTTCAGTTTATCTGTCACCGCCCATTCATCAGAAAGGTATCCCGCGAGCTCCAGTCCGTACCTGTTCTCTATAGATAAAGGATTAAAGCTGGAATTGCCAGACGTAGTAATGTCCGACGGAGCAATACGGTGATGCGTAGCCTGTACACCAAAGCGGATAATATGCTTGTTGAGGTAATATTGCAGATCTTCCTTCAGGTTAAAATCCCTGATGAGCGACGTAACACGCGCATTGTTATCAGCATCAAGCAGTTCTATTGCATAATTATATTTATTGAAGATAAAAGAGGTATTAGAGAACAGCTTATCATTAAAAACATGGTTCAGCCGGATTGCCGCAGTGGTATTGCCCCAGTCGTTCGCAAAAAGATCTTTAATACCGATATTATCCTGCCCAAAATAGCCAGATACAAACAGTGTATTTTTATCGTCAAACTGGTAGTTCATCTTCGCATTGATATCATAAAAATTGAGCGTATTGCCACTTAATGTTGAATCCGGAGAGGCTTTCAGCAGCAAATCTATATAAGTACGCCTGGCACTCACCATAAACGACCCTTTATTTTTCACGATGGGCCCTTCTACTTTGATACGGGAGGCGATCAGGCCTATTCCGCCTTCAACACCATATTCTTTATTGTTACCATCCTGCATTTTCACATCCAGCACAGACGATAACCTGCCTCCGTACTGCGCTGGCATTCCGCCTTTGTAAAGGCTTACATCTTTAATTGCATCGGCATTAAAAGTAGAAAAGAATCCCAGCAGGTGCGACGAATTGTATACCGTAGCCTCATCCAGTAAGATCAGGTTCTGATCCGCAGCGCCGCCACGTACAAAGAAACCTGTATTCCCCTCTCCTCCGGATTTTACACCGGGCAGCATCTGGATAGTTTTCAGAATATCTTTTTCACCGAACAGCACAGGCACATTGTCCAGCGCCTTCATGTCGATTTTGTTCAGTCCCATCTGCGGACTGCGTACATTTTCCTCCCGCCGCCCGGCGGAGGTGATCACCACTTCCTGCAACTGCCCTTTGTCGGTCCCCAGATCAACATTGATCTTCAGTGACGATTTAAGGCTGATCTTTCGGGTGGAGGCTTCGTAACCAGTATAACTTATCGTCATACTATACTCACCGCTGATGCCCGATAACGAGTAGAAACCGTAAGCATTACTGGAAGTGCCGGAAGTTTGCGTTCCATTTTGTAGTTTGACCGTAGCACCGATCAGGGTTTCACCTGTTGCGGCATCTCTGATGGTGCCGCTGATGGTAAATCTTTGCTGAGCAAAGGAGGTGGAGAGTAAGCAAAAAAGAAGAATAAAGCAGAGGTAGCTCTTTTGTATCATTAATAATGGGTTATATTCTTTGTAAATGTAATCAGGTCTTATTTTTTAATGGGTCAGCCTGCCACGCCGGTAAATATAGTTCCATTCTCACTGGTGACGAAATATTTCATTTTTATAATACCCCCATGGCAGTTATTTTTTTGTTAAATAAGATTTAACATTAGTACGGTTTTATGTTATTGAATGTTAAATTCCGGCAAAAGAGGGACATATGAAGTAAATTCGGTCAATTTCTATAAATGATTCAAATGAGCGGCTCACCCAAATTCATTAATTGCATTGCTGTCGATGACGAACCTTTAGCACTTAACCTTTTATGTTCTTACATCAGTCAACTTCCATTTCTTAAATTAAAAGGTAGTTATTCTAATGCTATTGCAGCCCTTAATACCCTGCAGACAGAAGACATTCATATCATATTTTTGGACATCAGGATGCCGGAGCTGAGCGGAATTGACCTCGCCAAAATAATTGCCTCATCACAGACCAATCATACCCGGATCATCTTTACCACAGCATTCGATCAATATGCACTCGAAAGCTATAAATTAGGTGCGCTGGATTATCTGCTTAAGCCATTTGACTTCGCTACTTTTTTGAGATCAGTATCCAGAGCTCAGGAATATTTCGATATTTATGCTACCCATGCCGCATCAGAAAATACAGCTTTAACGCTTAAACACACAGAGCCGGAGTATATCTTTTTAAAAGTTGAATACCAGCTGGTAAAAGTTAAGCTGACGGATATCCTTTACATCGAAGGACTGAAAGACTATGTTAAAGTATACCTGAAGGATAAGCCTAAACCTGTTTTAACGCTGACCAGTTTAAAGCGGCTGGAAGAGAAACTCCCTCCGCAGCATTTTATGCGCATACACCGCTCTTATATTGTTTCTTTAGATCATATTGATTCCATCACAAGGAATTCACTAACCATTGCAGATTGTATTATCCAGGTAACCAAGCAATATCAGGAGGTTTTTCAGACCTTCCTGACTAGCTGGACATCATAAAAGCCCAGACATTATGTTGTCTGAGCTTTCAATTTATTATCATTTAATAATGAAAAGCTATAAATTATAGAAAGAAGGCTATGAACCTCAATCGTGTTCATAGCCTTTTCCATTATTAATCTTCGTCATCCGAAACAGTAGGATCAAACATCCAGTTGTCATCGTAGCGCGATGCGCCATTACTGCCTGTTACCACGAAGCCTTTTCCTCCTGCTGTAAATGAAGCCGCATACTGGCGTGCTGAACCTTCAAAGGCATCAACCTCTACCCAGAAATCGTCGGCCACGTCATACCTGTAGGTATTTAAGATAGAACCACCATTGGTACCCCCAGTTAAATATCCGTTACTGCCAATCACAAAACATGAAGCATAAGCACGTGACAAGTTGTAGTCGTCGTCGTCATTATCGTCGTCATTGTCATCGTCGTCAGACCTGTTCAGGTCGCGTTTTTCTATCCATGTACCTCTTGCTGGTTCAAATTCATAAAACTGAGTCTCATACGAGCCATTGTTTATCCCTCCGCCAACATAAGCTTTGCCGTCTATCACAAAAGCGAAAGCACCTGATCTTTTTACACCGATACTCACCGTCTTGGTCCATGCATTAGACGTAGGATCGTAGGAATAAAAATCTGCCTGATCTTTATCATCACCATCTCTGCCTGTACCCACATAGCCCATATTACCAATGGTAAAAGCTACAGCGTTATAACGGCCGGCAATTGGCATATCGGCAACCTGCTTCCATGTGTTTGTCGTAGGATCGTATTCATAAAAGTCATTCAGCGCGTTATCACCATCATAACCTGTTCCCACATATCCTTTTCCATTAACGGCAAATGCTACGGCATTACTACGTGCTTTACCAGGAAAGGCAGCCATCTGATACCAGGTATTTTTAGTACTGTCATACATCCACATATCCGTCAAACGATCATCACCGTCATAACCAGTACCCACATAAGAATAGGTACCGATAGTGAATGAAAATGCCGCATTTCTGGGAACCCCCTCAAAATCAGCTTTTCTGGTCCAGTCACCTGTTCTGTCATCATCATCATCACTTTTTTTGCATCCTGCAAAAAGCGCCAGCAATACCAGCAAAAAATAAAGGTTGATTTTTTTCATTAGAATATAATTGTTTTTAAGGGTTATGAAGCTATCATGATTTTTTATTCATTAGCTTTTATTGTTTATTATTTGCATTCATGAACTCGCAAGCTCGGTTCGTTATGTGATTTGAAAAATCATGATGGTTTCATTAGATTATAAGTGTTTTTTTAATTGTTATGAAGCTATCACAAGCTTCTGCATTTCTGTTTGTAAGAGGTAAGCTTATGATGGTTTCATAATTAATAATCGTATTTAGTATATAAAATTTCCAGGCTGATCTCTTGTTTAGAAGAAGAGCCTGCACCACCAACTACTAACCTGTTTACAGAATTCAACAGGTCTGCTGTTGGCAAGCTCAGCATCAGAGAGAGTTCGGCACCGTTAGTAGTTGATTTGAGTTGTGATAGATATTCAGTTAAATAAAACATATAAACCGAGCTGCCAATATTATCATAGCTGGTTTGCAAAGTCGCCGTCTGGTCGCCATCGTCGTAAGATTTAGCAAGGACGGACTGAGGTTTATTATTTTTATCACCATGATACAGTATCAGGGTTTGTGGAAAAGGGAAAACAGTGCCGCTGTTCTTAACAGGCCGGATATAGAGTGTCGCCTTATTGATAATGTATTTTTTATCCTGCAGAAAAGTCATTATTCCGGGGAATTGTATTTTTGTCAGTATTCCTGTTCCTCCCTGTACATAACACTTGTCTGCCGTTACCGTCGACACCAGCTCCGTCTGAGTACTGCTTAGATTTTTCAAAGTGCTTGCAGAACGGTCTGTCGTAATTTTATTATACTGCAGCGTGGAGTCGGCCAGGCTAAATTGTACCATTCTCGACTCTTTCACCCCAGCATTTGAATACTCAGAATAATAGAGCTGCAGGCCTGCAGTACTCGTCTTATAGCCCACAATTGCATTGCCTCCGCTTTTAGGAATGATGGCAAGTCCTTTGATATAATCCGTAAACTTGGTCTGGTCGGTTACTTTTGTCGATGCATCCTTTAGTAAAGTAAATAAAGTCTGCCCCAGTGTATTGTCAATTTTCACCGTTATTGAATCATTGGAATTTGGCCGCGGCTTAAACGTCCTGCTTCCCAGTATGGTACTGTTATAACTGACGTTACTGTTATTATATAAAGCAGCAGAGCGGATAAAGACAGATTGTTCATCAGCATCACCGTATTTTTTATTGTCTTCCAGTTCCAGAATATGGGATAGCTGATGCACTTCGATAGTACTGTATTGGGTGGTATCACCACTATAGTAACCAGAGTAATCTAAATTTACCAGGACAGAGTCGAACACTGCATTTTTATCCACTGTGGTAGCAGCAGGGATAGACAGGTGGAAGTAAGAAGAGGCCTGTGAATTTCCCAATTCAGCATCGGCTGTATTGCCGACCATAATTACCCCTGTGCCTGATGTAGGCAATGAATCGATTAAAACTGTCGATGAACTTACCTCGAAGGTATCCAATATCGCTACATCAATAGCGTCTGCTACGCCAAAACCTATGGTTGATGATTTCTGGCAGCTGCTGATGGCAGCACAACAGCCAACAATGAATATTAACTTACAGATGCCCGATGCACGGCGCAGACAAATTTCCCAATTTATAGATAAGCTTAACAATCGATTTTTTTCTTGTAAATACTGGCTGTTTAGTGGCATTGATCTTTTTAGCTCTGGTTGAATAAGCATCAAATAACCGCTTAAAGAAAAAACATATCAAGAATAGTGGATACATAACTAAAAAACATAGACAGAACACATACCTGAATAGACGGGACACAAATTAAAGCAGAATCAGCACCATTTCTGCACATGATCTATTGTAAACCTGATTCTATCGATAGTTCATCGCTTTATATCTATAGTACTTTATTTGCAAAGCAGCAAAGCAGTTATTTGAATATTGATACAGGAGATTTCATCCTCCATATACCTCTTATATCAAGGATTCAAAAAATTATTTCAGATGAGGTTATCTCTTACAGGTATTTTGCTTACAGCTGTGGTATCGTGTTTTGCGCAAAAAAAATATACACTGAGTGGCAGCATAACTGACCAGGCAACAGGCGAACAACTCATTGGCGCAACAGTAAAAATCCTGGAACTACCTTCCGTATATACTGCTGCAAACAATTATGGCTATTATGTGCTCCTTGTTCCTGAAGGAAGCTACACAGTAATTATTACTTATGTCGGCTTCCAGACAGAAACGCTTAAAGTGTGCCTGAAAGAGGATCAGCACCTGAATATTTCTATGACACCAGGAACAGAAATGAAAGAGGTAGTAGTACATGCAGCTAACGCAGATGTAGGTTCCCCACAGATGGGCCTGGAAAAGATCTCGATGGCACAGATTAATGCTATTCCGGTGATGATGGGCGAAAAAGACATACTCAAAACAATTACCCTGCTACCGGGTATAAAATCCTCCGGGGAGAGCAATACTGGCTTTTATGTGCGCGGCGGCGGATCTGATCAGAATCTTATTCTTCTTGATGAAGCAACAGTATACAATGCATCGCATTTATATGGCTTCTTCTCTATCTTCAATACAGATGCTATTAAGGAGATAAGTGTGCTTAAAGGGGGGATACCTGCAGAATACGGGGGGCGACTTTCATCGGTTGTCAATGTGAGCATGCAGGAGGGCAACAACCAGAATTTCGGCGTTCAGGGTGGTATCGGGCTGATCTCGTCACGCTTAAAATTAGAGGGACCATTGCAAAAAGGTAAGGGTTCTTTCATGCTCAGCGCACGCCGCACTTATTTTGACCTGTTTTTAAAGGCGTCAGCAGATTCTTCCATCCGCGGCAGCAGCTTGTATTTCTACGACCTCAACGGTAAAGCCAATTACCACTTTAATGATAAAAATGCGGTCTACATTTCAGGGTATCTGGGGAAAGATGTATTGGGCCTGAAAGACAATTTCGGAACCAACTGGGGCAATACTACAGGCACGCTCAGGTTCAATCATTTATTCAGCAGCAGGCTGTTTGCCAACACATCGCTGATATACAGCAATTATAAATATACTATAGAGAGCCTTAGTGCGGCCAGCGATTTTAAGGCGACGACTAAAATCACCGATCTGAATTTCAAAGAAGATGTACAATTTACATTTGATGATGCACATACTTTCAAATTTGGTTTAAATGTACTGCATCATGCCATCACTCCCGGCAACATTTCAGTTTCATTGTCCTCGGTTACCACAATTGAAAAAAGATATGGGTACGAAAGTGCTTTATATGCGAGTGACAGCTGGCGGCCGACCAGCAAATTGAATCTTTTATATGGCCTCAGGCTCAGCAGTATGCTGCTGCGGGGGCCAGGAACATTTAAAACCTACGATGCGGAAGGAAACAGCCTGACAAGCGATACCTATAGCTCTGGAGCTAATGTGAAAAGCTATTTAAACCTGGAACCCCGCTTTTCAGCTAGTTATCTGCTCAGTACAGGGAGTTCGCTAAAGCTATCATATCACAGGAATACCCAGAATATCCATCTGTTAAGCAATACAAACGGCGGTACACCGACGGATATTTATGTGATGAGCAGTACTAATATTAAGCCGGAAATTAATGACGAGATATCTGCGGGTTATTTCAGAAGTTTCAGGGAGAATAATTACGAATTTTCTGCTGAGCTGTATTATAAGCAGCTGCAAAATCAAATAGATTATAAAAACGGAGCGGAACTGATTGCTAACCAGGATGTGGAATCGCAATTGCTATATGGTTCTGGCAGGGCGTATGGGCTGGAGCTTTTCTTAAAGAAAAAATACGGACGTTTTAATGGGTGGCTGGGCTATACCTTATCAAAGACCGAGCGGAAATTCAATGAGATTAATGATGGGAATTATTTTCCGGCCAGCTATGACCGCAGACATGATTTTTCTATTGCCGGCATATATAAATTCAATAAGAGCTGGACTTTCTCTGCCACTTTCCTTTACGGCACCGGAAATGCGGTAACTTATCCTACCGGAAAATATAATGTTGGTGGCTTAACTACTTTTTCCTACTCAGCACGTAACGGATATAGGATGCCTGCCACACACAGGCTTGATATAGGTGCTACACTTGAAGGTAAAGCACATCGGAAATATCATTCAAGCTGGACATTCGGGGTCTACAATGTGTATGGAAATGACAATCCTTATGCGATTACCTTTCGTGACAGTGAGACGCTTCCGAATACTACAGAGGCGGTACAGACAAGCATCTTCCCTGACCCTATGCCTTCTGTAACCTGGAACTTCAAATTTTAATATTTAGGCATATGCATCTTTTTCACCGGCAGAATTTATCGATACTGATCAACAGGTCCAAACTAACAGTATGCTGTATAGCTGTTGCTCTTCTTGCTGCTGCCTGTGATAAAGTGGTGGACCTGGATTTAGAAACCGGCACAGATCAACTGGTTATTGAGGGGAACCTGACCGACGAAAATGGGTTGCAGTACGTGAAATTGAGTAAAAGCACCGCATTTGCGAATACCAATACCTACGCTGCAGTAAGTGGTGCTATTGTTACGTTAACTGACGACAGTAATAAAACATACGACTTACAGGAAACGGTGGCAGGCACTTACGTAATGGAAGGCTATGCGGGAATTTCCGGACATACCTATACGCTTCAGGTGGGAGTTGAAGGGAAAACTTACACTGCGGCATCCAGTCTTCCACAGAAGATCTGGATAGAAGCGCTTGCAGCAAAAAACCGGAGCATAGCTAATACGAACAACCAGCAAGAGATCACCGTTTCTTATCATGATCCCTCTGTAACGGTTAACCAATACAATTTCCTGATGTATGTAAATGGAGTACAGGTGAAAAGCATTTTCGCTTATAATGACCAGCTGAATGACGGAAATTATATAACGGCAACACTAATGCAGGATGATATTGATATCTTAAGTGGTGACACCGTAATTGTTGAAATGCAGTGTGTTGATCAGGCAATGTATACCTACTGGCATACCTTGATGCAGCAGGATGAAAGCAATGGAACAGGTGTATCATCAGCCGATCCTCCCAATAACATCTCTCCCACTGCTCTGGGTTATTTCAGCGCACATACTTCAGAGCGCAAAGTGATAATCGTTCCTTAACTAAACTATAAAATAAGCTGAAGGCAACCCGAAAAAAAGAGGCTGGTTCATTGGTCATGACCCAGCCTCTTCAGGTTTTAAAAATAAATATATTACAGCCTGCTTATCCGCATTTTGAAGAACCGCAATCCGTACAGGTCAGGCAACCTTCCTGGTAGTGCAGGTTTGTAGAACCGCAATTCTGGCATTTTTGTTTTTTTGCTTCTGTACCATCTGGAACATACCTTTTCAATGCACGGGCAACACCGTTTTTCCATGTATTGATAGATTCATCCAGCTGCAGGCTATTGATCAGGTCTACCACCTTTTCGATAGGCATACCATGTCTCAGGGTACTGGAAATCAATTTCGCATAGTTCCAGTATTCAGGGTTAAACTTATAAGATAAGCCTTCAATAGTGGTTTTATGCCCACGTTTATTCTTGTACTGAAAGTCGTATCTCGAACCGCCATCCGCCTCGCGGCTTTTGATAATTGAACCATCATTTACCCATCTTGGCACCGGAATACCATCTTCATCATCAGCAAGCCCGGTAAAGATTTCATAAGGCTTACCATCAATCAGTCCGATAAAGGCGATCCATTTGTCCCTGCTGTTTTGAAAACGGACAATTTCAGCATCCAGCACTGCAGGCCTTATTGTCGGGAAAGCGAGGGGCACCTCTGCACCTTCTGCAGGTTTAGTTTCCGTATTGGCAATCAGCACTCCCGAACGTGAGCCATCCCGGTACACCGTAACGCCTTTACATCCGGCTTTCCATGCTGCCATATACAATTGCCCAACAACTTCCTCTGTAACATCGCCAGGCATATTGATCGTCACACTGATAGAGTGGTCTATCCATTTCTGAATATCTCCCTGCATCTGCACTTTTTTCAGGTAGTCTACATCGTTGGAAGTAGCCTTATAATAAGGGGATTGTGCTACCAGGTCGTCCAATTCCTTTTGTGCATAATTCTTTGTTAAATCGTGGCCATTAACTTCCATCCATTGCTTAAAGCGATGGTGGAAAACCACATATTCTTCCCATGAGTCGCCCACTTCATCTACAAAGTCGACCCTGGCATCTTTATCACCAGGATTTACTTTCCTTCTCCTTTTATAGACCGGCATAAACACCGGTTCAATTCCAGAGCTCGTTTGCGACATCAGGCTTGTTGTGCCCGTAGGCGCAATCGTCAGCAGTGCAATATTCCGTCTGCCATATTCCATCATATCATTGTACAAACCTGCATCAGCTGTTTTTAAACGCTGAATAAAAGGATTGTTTTTTTCGCGTTCTGCATCAAATATAGTGAAGGGGCCTCTTTCTTTTGCTGCTGAAACAGAAGCCCTGTAAGCCTCGATTGCAATAGTCTTGTGTATTTCTACAGCAAACTCAGATCCTTCATCACTACCGTAGCGCAGCCCCATTGCAGCAAGCATATCGCCCTCAGCAGTAATGCCGATACCAGTCCTTCTGCCTTCATTGGCTTTAGTCTGTATGTTGATCCATAAATTCTTTTCTATACGTTTCAACTCATCGCCTTCGGGATCTTCATCTATCTTTTGCAGGATAGCATAGATTTTTTCAAGCTCAAGGTCAATAATATCATCCATCATGCGCTGAGCAGCATGAATATGTTTTTTAAACAGTTCCCAGTTAAAAGCAGCTTTGGCAGTAAAAGGATTTTCAACGTAAGAGAAAAGGTTGATAGCCAGCAGCCTGCAGGAGTCATACGGACAAAGAGGTATTTCTCCGCATGGGTTGGTAGACACGGTTTTATAACCCAGATCCGCATAACAATCAGGAACCGACTCACGGATAATGGTATCCCAGAATAAGATACCCGGTTCCGCAGAGCGCCATGCATTGTGCACTATTTTTTTCCAGAGTAACAGCGGATCGATTTCTTTTTTATAAAGCGGGTCTTTACTGTCAATAGGGTATTGCTGCTGATAAGATTCTCCGGCTTCAACAGCTCTCATAAACTCATCATCAATACGGACATAAACATTGGCACCAGTAACTTTCCCCTGCTCCATTTTCGCATATATAAAATCTTCAGAGTCGGGGTGTTTAATGGCTACAGACAGCATTAAGGCACCTCTCCTGCCGTCTTGCGCTACTTCACGTGTAGAATTAGAATAACGCTCCATAAAAGGGACAATACCTGTAGAGGTCAGTGCTGAGTTCTTTACAGGAGATCCTTTAGGGCGGATATGCGATAGATCGTGGCCAACACCCCCTCTGCGTTTCATGAGCTGTACCTGTTCCTGATCGATTTTCATGATACCACCGTAGGAATCAGAGTCACCTTCATTTCCAATCACAAAACAGTTGGAAAGAGAAGCAATCTGATAAGGATTACCAATTCCGGTCATTGGGCTTCCTTGCGGAATGATGTATTTAAAATCTCTGATCAGTTCAAAAATCTCGTCTTCGCCCATGGGGTTTGGGTAACGCTCTTCGATACGGGCAATTTCTCCGGCAATCCTTCGGTGCATGTCGTCCGGGCTGCACTCGTAAATGTATCCGTAAGAATCTTTGAGTGCATATTTATTCACCCATACCCTGGCCGCCAGGTCGTCACCTTTAAAATATTCAAGTGATTTTTGATAGGCTTCCTCAGAAGTATAAGTAGTTTTTGAAGTTGATTTATCTGCGACTTTCATCTTGTTTTTTGAAATAAATAAAGCCATCTGGCTTGCTCCAAAACTACAAATTTGAAAACTTAATCTGCCATATTATTTTATAAAGTTTTACATAATTTATTATATATCACTGACTAACAAATTATTACATTTATCATTTATTCAAAATGTTGACAAATTTATAAATATTATAAAGAACAACTCATCAATAATTTTACAAAACTATGAATTGAAAAACCCAATGATTTTTCCACTGATTATCATAAACTGATACTGATCAGCAAGATATCAGTCCTGCGCTCATTTATCAGTTGAGTGTGGTATCTTTTTTTTCAATTCCTGGAAAATCAACTGTCCTTCTTCCCAAAAGCCCAGGTTGGAATCAGAATTAATATGTCCTTTGAAACCTATATTCACAAACGCACTTCCCCATTGTCCGGCGAAGTGCATGGCTTTGCTCAGGCTGATATACGGGTCGTCTTCACTTGCAACTACTATTGTAGGAAAATTGAGTTTTGTAACAGGCATCGGCGAAAAGCCTCTGACCAGTTCGGGAGTATGTTCCGGAGAATCTACATCCGCCGGAGCAACAAGCAAAGCCCCTTTTACATTGGGGTTATCATATCTTTCAGCCCAATGGGCTACCAATGATACAGCAAGACTATGTGCAACAAAAACAACAGGGCCATCCAGTTTTAACAGGGTTTCCTGCAGCCGTTGCACCCAAAGATCAAGTTCCGGCTCGTCCCAGTTGTCCTGCTCCAATTTTATGGCACGGTCCATACTGCCCGACCAAAAGCTTTGCCAGTGGCGCTCTCCCGAGCCGCCGAGGCCAGGGAGGATCAGAATTCTTGTATCCATTATAATCTTTTTAGAACCTTATATATGCAGATCTGCTGGTACGCAATTTATCTTAATTCTTACTGAGTTCATCAACTACCGCAACAAGTTTTGCAAATTCATCCTTATTATACAACCGCGTTAAAAACCTGATATGGCCATCGCGGTCAATAACAACATTACGTGTTACCCCGGCTTTTTTATCAGCGAACTGCTGAAATATAGCCGCCCCAGGATCCAATGCCAACGGGTAACTGATTTTCATATCTTTATGGAACTTCTGTACAACCTCAATAGGTTCATCACGGTCTACCCCAATTAAAACTACACCCTTATCTTTATAAGCCTGCCAGATGTCACGTTCAAGATAGGGCATTTCTTCACGGCAGACTTCGCACCAGGAGGCTGTGAACTGCAGGATGACAATCTTACCTTTTAGCTCCTTCAGAGAAGTCCGTGAGCCATCCTGAAGAAGGAGCAAAAATTTGTCTGGTGCCTTATCGCCGATTTTAACCAGGTATCCCCTGCTATCGCTGTCAGGATTATCAAATTTACTTTGCTGTGCCGAAGATTTACTTTGCTGTGCTGATGAAACAAGTGCAGCAAGGAAGATAGAGAGTGTCAGGATTATCGTTTTCATCTTTGTTATATATTGTTTTTCAAATATACCATAATCTACTAATTTGGTAGTATTATTTTATAACTCAACATAGATAAAACGGTAGTATACCTATCAGCTTAACAGATCTTGCGCGGACAAAAAATACAATAAGTAATCAAATTCGAGTATAAATACAAAAAAGCCCATATATTTGAGATCAAATTTTTACAATTAAAATCTTTTATGGCAAAGGCATCTGAAATTAAAGTAGGAAATATCTTACGTTTCAACGGCGAACTGGTGACAGTTACAGAAATTTTACATCGTACACCAGGTAAAGGCGGAGCTTTCTACTTAGGCAAATTCCGTAATATTAAAAGCGGAAAAATTGTGGAAGCACGTTTAGCAACTGACGAGCAGGTTGAAATTTGCCGTGTAGAAACAAATGATTTCCAATATTTATATGAAGAAGGTGATTATTTTGTAGTAATGGACAATGTTACTTTTGATCAGTTCAACATCCCTAAATCATTATTCGGTGCTTCTGCAAAGTTTGTTAAAGAAGGCATGGATGTGATTGTTTCTTTTGAAAGTGAAGAGCCTATTATGGCGCAGGCACCAAATTTCGTAGAACTGGAAATTACCTATGCTGAGCCAGCTGTTAAAGGCGATACCTCTTCTGGTGCTCAGAAATATGCTACAACAGAGATTGGTGTAGAAATAAAAGTCCCGTTGTTTGTGAACCAGGGCGACAAGGTAAAAGTAGATACCCGTACAGGAGAATATTTAGAGCGTGTAAAATAAGCTCAAAAACACCAAAAAAGATGATGGCTTAAAAGGGGAATTATTTCACCCTTTTAAGCCATTCTCTGGCAATTAATTCATGTCCGGCAGGCATCGGGTGTACACCATCCCAAATCCAATGCTCCGCAGGAGCTTTTAACAATGCCCTGTCAAACGCCTTCTGCAAAGGCACATACACCGTATTATATTTTACTGCCAATTGCGCTACTATTTCCTGCCTTTGTTTTAGCTCTGTTGTCCATGCTGTCAATTTTTTACTGACCATTCCTACCGGTAAAATAAAAGGCTCACAGAGTATCAGCTTAATTCCCGGCAGTGCCTTAATAGTCTGTGCCAACAAAGCATCATAAGCGGTATTAAAATCTACTGCTGAGGCTTTCTCTCCTTTTTCAACTATGGCATGAACATCATTGACCCCAATTAAAATACTCAATACATCCGGCCTGATATCCAGCGTATCCTTTTGCCAGCGACTGGTCAGATCTGCAACGGTATTGCCACTTTTACCACGGTTAAAATACTGATCAGTCCTTCCAGGATGATCATACGTCAGCCTGCTCGTGATCAGATAGGCATACCCCTGCCCGTAAACATGGTTCCAATCCTTATCGAAGCTGCGCCCTCCATCAGTGATAGAATCGCCCTGAAAAAGATATGTTTTAGAGGGATCAGCTGCGAAATGGCCGTCTGTCTGTTCTGCCGCCCTTGTCAGGTCTGGCATTAGCATAGCAGCCGCGCCTGCTATAGCGATATTCTTTATAAAAACCCTTCTGTTGTCCATTGCCGACATTTAAATATAAACCTAGCTCTCCATTTCATTATTTAAATAAAATTTTGTCAATATAGGTAAAAAGAGAAAAGCTAACTATTATAAATAAGAATTAATCTTCTTGTGTAAAAACCAGAAACCCGCGGACATAAAGATTGAAAGAGGCAATTTTCTACCTTGCTATTTTAGACTACGAGCAATACAGCAACATAATGACAAATGGCAGCGACCAGCACAAGGCCATGCCATAGGGCGTGTGTATAATAGCGCCTGCCCCATGCATAAAAAGCGACGCCAACAGAGTAGAAAGCCGCACCGGCAAAAATCATGATAATGGCAGATGCCGGAAGGTCGGCGAAGAAGCGTTTACCCCCGACTACCAGGGCCCATCCCATCAGAATATAGATAATGGTAGATACCGCCTCAAATCTCCCGGTAAACCAGATCTTGAAAAACATACCTGCAACTGTGAGCACCCATAATATCGCCAGCAGGCTAATCCCAAAGCTACTGTTTACATACACAAGTAAGAATGGTGTGTAGGTGCCGGCTATAAGGAAATAAATACTGATGTGGTCAAAAATCTCAAATAGCTTTTTAACCTGCTCGTTTTCCAGCAGGTGATAAACCATGGATGAGGTGAAGAGCAGCAGAAAACAAAAACCATAAATCCCGGCACCAATGATTCCTGGAATGTTATGGTGCGCTGTAGCCAGTCCGGTAAGTACTGGCAATGCACTGACGCCAAATATCACACCGAGGCCGTGAATAAGCCCGTGTATGAGTTCCTGTTTTCGTGTGTAAGGTGTTTTCATCAGAATATAATTGTTTTTTAAAGGTGATGAAGCTATCATGATTTTATATTAATTTTCTCATAAGCTCTTATTATTCTTTATTTCAATTCAAGAACTCGCAAGCTCGGTTCGTTATGTGATTTGAAAAATCATGATGGTTTCATTTACGTTTTAAGATCAGCAGATGATATTACAAATGTACAGATTCAATACTTTATGAACGCTGATAACAAAATTGATGTATGCTTGCACCCGATAAATATCCTATTAATTTAAAAAATTTGGCATAGCTATTATTATTGCGTAACCTTAAAGCTTGCATCATTACAATTGGTGAAACACCAATTAATTTAGCCCGATCAAATAATACACATGAAAGCACTTAGTCCCGATATCCTAAAATCCAGGCAACATTTCGAAATCCTCGACGGACTCAGGGGAATAGCCGCTTTGACAATTGTGGTTTTCCATTTCATGGAAGTGGCTATATCGGACTATAGTAAAAATTTTATCGGCCATGGCTTTCTGGCGGTAGACTTCTTTTTCTGTTTATCAGGATTCGTAATTGGATATGCATATGATAACCGGATAGGTAAAATGGGGATTATTGAATTCTTTAAATCAAGGATCATACGGCTGCACCCATTAGTTATATTAGGCTCAGTATTAGGCTTGCTAACATTTTTCTATGATCCGTTTAGCAGCCATGAACACGCATATGGACTAGGGAAACTGACGCTGTTATTTTTCAGTTCCATCCTGCTT
>JAATFQ010000013.1 GCA_015655115.1 Sphingobacteriales bacterium | reverse complement strand
TATCCGGGTGAGGGGTGGCGGCTCTATTACGCAGGATAATTCACCTTTGTATATCGTTGATGGTGTGCAGGTAGAAAATGCCTTATCTGTGATTTCACCGCAGGAAATACAATCGATTGATGTGCTGAAAGATGTAGCTTCTACAGCTATATACGGTGCCAGGGGTGCCAATGGAGTAGTGCTGATCACGACCAAAGGGGGCAGGGAAGGCAAGACTATTGTCTCGCTTAACAGCTATGCCGGTGTCAGGAAGATCACCAATAAACTGGATGTGATGAAGCCATATGATTATGTTATGTATCAATACCAGTTGTACAATAACAATACAGACGAGCAGACAAAAAATGCATTTGTAAATGCTTACGGGGCATTTGAGGACCTTGATATTTATAAAAATGTCCCTTTCCGTGATTGGCAGGACGAGGTATTTGGCCGTGATGCACTGGGCCATACCGAAAATCTGAATATCAACGGAGGCACAAAAGGTGCGAGCTTTAATTTTACGGCCAACAACTATAAGGAAGACGGAATTATGCTCAATTCTGGTGCTCAGCGTACGTTTGCCGCATTCCGTTACGATAATAAGGCATCTGATAAGTTCCAGTTTGGCTTCAACACGCGTTACAGCAGACAGCGGGTAAAGGGGGTGGGTACTTCAAGTACTGGTTCACAAAGTAATAACCGGCTGAGAAATGCTGTACGTTTCCGTCCGTATATGGGAGCAGGGCTGGAGTCAACTATTGATGAATTCGACCCTGATTACGCCGATCAGACCAATTTAACGAGTCCGGTGTTGGGTGCTTACGCTGAAGAAAAATATGACTATACCAATCAGATCATCACAAGTGCAAATGCACAATATTCCATCCTTCCTAAGTTAAAAATACGTACGGTAGTAGGGATCACCAACACAGACAAGAGAACAGACCAGTTTAGCAGTGCCATCACGGGTGTGGCGAGGCAAAATGCCAATATGCCGGTAGTGGGCCTTTCCAACTCCTCTACGTTAACGCTGACCAATTCGAACACTTTATCTTATGATTTTGAGATTCAGAAATCGCATAAGTTTACCTTGCTGGCAGGTCAGGAGATCAATCAGAGTAAAACCAGGAATTTTGCGGTGACCACCAAATGGCTGCCGGTTGATATTACTGCTGAGCAAGCCTTTGCGGGAATACAAAAAGCAACACCACCATCGGGAGCCGTTCAGGAGCCGCCAACAACGTCTGAGTCGAGCACCAGGCTGTTCTCGCTTTTCGGCCGTGCTTCCTATTCATTCAAAGACAAGTACCTGGCTTCGTTTATTGTGAGACGTGATGGATCTTCACTCTTCGCACCGGAAAACAGGTATGCTGTATTTCCTTCCGGACAATTTGCCTGGAGGATCACCGAAGAAGAGTTTGTGAAAAAATATAATATAGAATGGCTTAACAGCATGAAGCTAAGGGCAAGTTATGGTGTGGGCGGAAATAACCGGATTCCTGTGGATGCTTTTAAAACGCTGTATGCTTCCAGCAGTAATAATGGGTATGCAACAGATGAATCTGTAACACCCGGATTTGCACCGACATTATTTGCTAATCCGAAAATTAAATGGGAGACTACAGTGTCCAGGAATCTTGGTCTAGATGTAGGTGTTTTAAAAGACCGGTTTAATGTGACTATCGATTATTACAATAACAATACGAAGGACCTGCTGCTGTCTTCAAAGATCGCAGCTACATCTGGGTATACAGACCAGGTACAGAATATTGGTAAAACATCAAATAAGGGGATAGAATTACAGCTTAGTGCTTCGGTTGTAAATACTAAAAATTTCAACTACTCTGTAAGCTTTAATATCTCCCATAATCAGAACAGGATTGTCAGCTTTGGGCTGGATCAATATGGAAACCCGAACAAATCTTATACCGTGTCATCGGGAGGTATCAACGGAGCAGATTTCCTGGCTGAATTAGGAGGTCCGATCGGACAGTTTTATGGATATGTAAGTGATGGACGCTATGAGATCAGTGACTTTAATACCACGTATAATGCAACTGCGAATAGCTATTCTTATACCCTGAAGCCAGGAGTACCCAATGCCAGGCAGACTGCACTGGGCGGCAAAGATCCCCAGCCGGGAGATATGAAGCTGAAAAAACTTTCTGACACGCCTGGTGATATGATTACTGAAGCAGACAGAACGGTATTGGGAAATGCGTTTCCGAAGTTTGCCGGCGGACTTAATCAGCAGTTCAGCTATAAGAATTTCGACTTAACGGTATTCATGAATTTCTCTTATGGCAATGAAACGTATAATGCAAATAAGACAGAATTTACCGGGCAATATCTTTACAAGGACAACAATATGCTGTCTGATGTATCCAACAGGTGGAGATGGTTTGATGATACAGGAGCAAAGGTTACTGATCCGGAACGGCTGCAGGAGATGAATAAGGGAACGTCTTTCTGGACACCTGCGGGCGGACAATATATTCTTACTTCTTATGCTATTGAAGATGGCTCTTTTTTACGCATTTCCAATATTACACTGGGTTATTCTTTGCCACAGAAATTGCTGCAAAGAACGAAGGTGTTCTCCAGGGTAAGGATTTATGGTACGGTGAATAATCTATATACTTTCACTAAGTATAGCGGTTATGATCCTGAGGCCAATACCAGGAGAAATCCACTTACGCCAGGGGTGGATTACGCTGCCTACCCGCGCAGCCGGTATATATTAACAGGCCTGGATATTAGTTTTTAATGCTTAATTCTACTCAAATGAAATCTAAATATACAAGAATTATACTCATCGTACTGACGCTGCAGGTAGTGCTGTCCGGCAGTTCATGCAAAAAATACCTGGAGATTGAATCACCTTCAACAACCTCGCAGGAAGTGACTTTTACCAGTGCAGGATATACGAATTCGGCCATAATTGGGGTTTACAATCAGTTGTGCGGCGACAATGGAACAACGAAAGAGGGTACCATCTGGGCTATCATGGCAGATGATTTTAAAACATCAGGGAGCTATAGTGCCCAGGATCGCCGTGGTATTGCCATGTATGGTGCTAGTGCTGAAAACAGTGAACTGGAGAAGGGCTTTAATCAGCTTTACACTGGAATTGAGCGGGCAAATATTTGTATAGAGGGAATAAAAGCTTCCCCGCTGTATGCTGAAGGCTCGTCTACGAAGGCCGTTATGGGCAGATACCTGGGTGAAGCACTTACATTAAGGGCTTATTTTTATTTTGTGCTGGTCAGGAACTGGGGGAGTGTTATTGCACAATTTCAGCCGGCAGCGCAAACGCCGATTCTTGATGTGCCTGTAACGCCGGGTACGGAGATCCTTGACCGTGTGCTGGACGACCTGAAGGAAGCTGCGCAATTGGTGGAATGGAGATCTGAGTCCGGATATACTTCTACACGGTGGACTAAGGGGGCAATTAAAGGGCTCACTGCCAGGGTTGCCTTATTCCGCGGCGGATATATGATGAACAAGGAGACGCATACGATGGAGCGTAGTGCTGATTATAAAAAATACTATCAGATTGCTTATGATGCATGTAAGGATGTGATGGAACGCAGAGATCAGCATGACCTGAACCCGGTATATGAAAATATATTTAAATCGCTCCATACCAGTACCCGAAGCGATGGGACTTTCGAACTGATGTTTGAAGTGGGGGCTTACGGAGCCGGCTCCAGAACGGATACCAAGCTTGGATATTATAACGGTCTGCGGATCAATGGTGCCACAAAATATGGACAGGGTGGCGGAAGTATAGGTGCTATTCCTACTTATTTCTATGAATTTGACCAGCTTGGCGATTCCAGAAGGGATGTGACTATTGGTTCTTACGAGATCGATGCTACAGGGCAGAAGATCCTGAATACACTCAATAATATGACTGATGCTAAATTCAGAAGAACATGGACCACGGTTTTTGGCACTACGCAAAACCTTGGTGTGAACTGGCCGGTACTCCGCTTTGCGGATATGCTGCTGATGTTTGCTGAAGCCGATAATGAGCTGAATAACGGTCCTACGGCTTTAGGTAAAGCTGCTTTACTGGAGGTAAGAAAGAGGGCGTTTACTGGCTTTGAAATCCGTATCCCTGCTATTCCGGAAAGTTACACTGCTTTCTTCGAGGCTATTGTTAAGGAAAGGCTGCTGGAATTTGGCGGGGAGGCGATCAGAAAGTATGATTTGATCAGATGGAATTTAATGGGCAGCAAGTTCGCGGAGACCAGGGCAAAATTAAGGCAGCTGAAAGATGGCCTGGGCCCATATGCTAATATCCCGCAATATGTGTATGTGAAGGCGGCAGCTTACCGGCTGGTGAATTCGCAGGAAGAATATGCTACGCTCGATACTTATGGCGGAGTGCCCTCGGCAACTTTATTTCAGCCGGGTATGGGATCGTCGACGGCTCCCTCGGGATATACGACTAAGAATTGGAGAACATCGATAAATGAGGAATCTATTACCGGCAATTCTACAGGTTTTGCCACTTACTTTGAATCGAATAAAAAGGAGGTTTTCCCTTTCCATCAGAATACCCTTTTATACAATACAAACATTAAACAGAATTTTGGCTATTAATCGGGAACGTATGAAGTTTACTAAATTATTGAATGTGTATACCTTATTCTTTTTAGGGATAATGGTGGCCATCTTGCCTTCTTGTAAAAAGGATGACGTGAATAGCGGACTGGAAGATCCGAGGATATTTAAACCGGGCAGACTTTCTATTCAGACTACGCGGACATCGGCAAAAATTACCTGGCAGGCGCCATTATTGAGCGCTGGGCAGCAGCTGACTTATACAACGGAGTTTTCTCCGGACTCTACTTTTGCCAGTAAGGAATTTGCGAAGGAAACGGATACTACGGGAGTTACGGTAACGGATGCGGATCTGGCAGTGAGGACAAAGTATTATGTGAGAATTAAAGCAAATGCTTTTGGCGACCAGCCTGAATCTAAATGGCTGGTGAGTTCAGGGTTCTCCATTTCTGGTGAGCAGTTGTTTCTGCCGCTGCGCGACCTGGAGCTGAAAGAAAACAGTGTGGTCTTGAGGTGGACTGTCAATCCTGAACTGACTGCGATTTCCCTGACGCCGAAAGCGGGTAACACAACGAGCATACCTATTAGTGCACAGGAGCTGATTTCTGGTGTGAAAACAGTAACAGGAATTCTTGCCGATACAACTTATACTGCTGAGTTATTCTCTGCTAAGAAAAGCAGGGGATATCTGACTTTCAAAACACCTCCGGTATCAATTTATACTACTGTGCTTAACCCTGGCGATGATCTAGCTTCGGCTATCAGTGCTGCTGCCAACAATGCCATCATCGGTCTGAATCCTGGAGTGTACAATACTTCTAATTCCGGTTTTACGCTCTTGCAGAAAACGGTTACACTGAAGTCTACATCGGGAAATCCTTCGGACACGAGGGTAAACTTTAAGGAGTTTACTTTGAAGGGAACGGGGGCTGGAATAAATATCTCAGGAATTGAATTTGATGGTAAAGCGGCGGCGTCTTTATACTTTATCAACCTGGGCGGAGCAAGCTCTGATGCTGAACTGGTAACATTTACACAGGTTACTATGGAAAATTGTATTATTCATGATGTGGCTACAAGCTTAATGAGAGCAGACAGGGGAACTGCAGGAGGCGATTATAAGATGAACCAGATTGTGATCAGGAATACTTTAATATATGACGTTGCAGCAAGCTCAAATTATCTTTTCCTGCATTTAAATGAGCTGGAATTCAAGGTGCTGAATGTAACGAAGTCTACTTTTAATAACATCGGACGGGGAATGCTGACGTGCTCTACAGTGCTCACATCAACTCCACCGGTTATCACATTTGATTATTGTACGCTGAATAATTTTGGTGCCAATAATATGAATGTGCTCATCAGTGCAGGTGCAAATCCTGTTAAGTTTAATATGACTAACAGTATTATAGCCAATGTACCACGACCTTCCGGAACAGTGAATGACCTGGCTGTAGGTGCCACTGCTGCAGAAAGTTTTACTGTATTCAGTAATAACAATACTTTCAATTTTAACAATGCCGCGGGTGTTCCGCTGAAATTTCCGGCAACAAATATTACACAGATAGGTAATCAGTCGGTTAATCTGAACTGGACCGCAACTACGACGAATTTTACCTTGCCCCAGGGATCTGTATTAAGAACAGTAAGCAGTGCCGGTACTGCTATTGGAGATCCGCGCTGGAGTTATTGATGTTAATCTTTTAAAACCAGAAGGGAGTCTAAATCCCTTCTGGTTATTTCAATCAGGCGTCTGCGATCCGGTTAAAACCAGCCGGAATCCAAATCTCTCCGGGTTATATCAGCCAGATATACCCAATCTGGTTAAAATGAGGAAAGTCCCAATCCCTGCTGCTCATACCAATCAGCGCTATATAATCCGATTAATATGAATTGGTTTATCTGAATGTAAATTAATTTACTAAATTGTTCTGTAGTCGGGAGTTTAACCAGGTGTAAATTATAAAAGAATGTTTTTTCGGTTTCTTAATGTATTTATTAGTTTTTTCTTATTATTCATTACCGGAGGAAACGGTCAGCCGAAGAGCATTATCAATCACTACTCCACTAATGACGGACTTGCAGATAACAGGATACGGTCTGTTATTAAAGACAGTGAAGGCTTTATGTGGGTGGGCTCATGGGGTGGACTGAGCCGGTTTGACGGGCGGAATTTTATCAATTTTAAATCTTATCCCGGGGACAACTCAAGCCTCAAAAATAATAGGATCAGCGAGCTTGTTGATGATAAAGCGGGGTTTATATGGGTGCGAACATACGATAATCAGGTTTACAGGTTCGATAAGCGGGCACAGAAATTTCTGGCTATCTCAGACTTAGCAGGAAAAAACCGCAATGAAACTATACATTTTACGAAGATCCTGTTTGCCGATAAAAATAATGTGTGGCTGCAAAGCTTACACCACGGTATCTTGCTGGTTACCGGTCCTGGTGACAAAAATCCAGCTATTGCCCGTTTCTCTGTCTCGTCTGGCCAGGGGCTTAAATTACCTTCAAACAAAGTGCTTTTTTTTCGGCCGGACCATTCCGGTTCATTTTGGGCCGGTACTGCCGCCGGACTGGTGAAACTGTCCAAAAAGGAAGGAAAGGCGTACCGAAGTACGATTATAGATAAATATAAAGATTTCGTATACACCAATGCCTGTAATGACCATCAGGATCTATGGTTTACTACTGCTCAGGGATATGTTGTCAATTACAAGGTGGCTTCAGGTAAATGGGCCAGTTTTAAAGTAAGTAATACAGGCCTCAATAACCTGTATATATCAAAAGAACGAAAGGTGTATTGTACAACAAAAAAGGGTGAGCTTGTTACTCTGACAGCTGATGGCAAGGATATGAGTACCATCAGGATTACCGGCGGAACGCCCTTGTTTTCTATTTATGAGGATCATTCTGGTTTATTATGGCTGGAGCCTGAAAAAATCGGCGTCTATAAATTTGATCCTTTAAGCAGGAAGTCCAGCTATTTCTATCAGGAAAATACGGTCAATTATCTGCATAGTGCTGAAGATTATAAGGTATATGAGGATAACAAGGGACAGGTATGGGTTTATATGAAAGGTTGTGGTTTCGGTTATTATCAAAGGGAAAAGGATCAGATCGCGTATTTTCACAATCATCCCCGAAATATATACAGCAAATTCTCGAATGCAGTGACTGCTCTTTATTATGATCATGCAGGAGTATTGTGGTTAAGTACTGACTCGCGGGGACTGGAGAAAATTGTTTTCCAGAGAAGTGATTTTAAACAAAATCTGCTGATCGGCACTAGTTTTTATCAGGCGGACAATGAGGTGAGGAGTGTTTTTACCGATCGTCAGGACCGCTTATGGGTGGGGACTAAAGCCGGTGATCTTTTTGTTTTCAAGGCGGGAAAACTGCTGAAAGGCTTGTTTATCAACAGACCGGAAAAATTTGAAGGGATATATTGCATTTTCGAAGATAGCAAGGGACGGATTTGGTTGGGAACGAAGGGAAATGGATTGTTTATGGCACAGCCGGCTGACCAGCAAAGAAACAATTATAAAATTATTCATTACGCTACAGGTGATGGCCCGGCGGCCTTAAATACGAATAATGTGTATTCAATTCTGGAGGACAAAAAAGGAAGATTGTGGGCTGGTTCTTACGGCGATGGCTTAATACGTATTCAGGAAAGAAACGATAAAATGGAGTTTTTAACCAGCAAGACCTCTTTTAAAAATTATCCAAAGATAAATTATAAGAAGATACGAAATCTGGCGGAGGATAAAGATGGAAATATATGGATTGCCACTACGGACGGGCTGGTGATTTTCGATCCCAATATCGCTGGTGCCGGCCAGTACAGATTTTTTTTGTATAAAAAAGAACCTGGTAAAATAGAAAGCCTGGGGGGCGACGATGTACAGCATATATTCAGGGATTCAAAGAACAATATGTGGATTTGCACTTCGTCGGGTGGATTAAACAAAGCATTATCTGCAAATATATCGAAGGGTTTAACTTTCCGGAGCTTCACTACAAAAAATGGTCTGCCAAGCGATTACATCTTAAACTGTTCGGAAGATCCTGAAGGCAACCTGTGGCTTGCCACACAGAATGGGATCTCTAAATTTAGTGTGCACACAGGGAAGTTCCACAATTTTGGTTTATATGACGGTTTATCTGAAGTTGCTTTTTCTGAGGGCGCCAGTACCAGTTTAAAAAATGGAATGCTCATTTTTGGCTCTTTAGAAGGCTACTGGTCAATCAATCCTCAGGAAATTGGCGTTCAAAAAAGCCGGGCCAACCTGGCACTCACTAATTTTCAGATTAACAATGAAGATGTCCTGCCCGGTGAACAGTCCCCGATTAAACAGAGCATCAATAACACGCTGGAAATTAAACTCAGGCATGATGAAAATACGATCAGCATAGACTTCGGTGTGCTGGACTACCGGTTGGGACAGAAGGATAGCTACCTGTACCGGCTGAAAGGTTTCGATAATGACTGGAAAGTTGATCATGGTCAGCGCAGGGCTACCTACACCAATTTACCTCATGGAGATTATGTTTTTGAAGTGAAAAGTCGGACGGAGTATTTGTACGATAAAGTTCCTCAGCGGTCATTGGTGATCACTATCGCTCCCCCATACTGGAAAACATGGTGGGCTTACCTGATCTATTTGTTATTGGCTGTTGCCTTGTTTCTGCTGATCAAAAGGATCGCCTTCGGTATGCTTAAACTGCGGCAGAGAATTGCGATCGAAAGAAAGGTGGCAGATTTAAAATCCAGTTTCTTTACTCAGGTATCACATGAGCTGAGGACGCCTTTAACGCTGATCATGAATCCTATAGAGGAGGTAATTCAAAATGAAAACCTGTCGGAAAAAGGTAAAAGCTATCTGAATGTCGTCTCTAAGAATTCGCGTCGCATGGTACGTTTTGTTAATCAGCTGCTCGACTTGCGAAAGGTGGAAAGCGGTACGGTAATCCTGAAAGTGAGCAGGATAGAACTGGTTTCCTTCACTAAAGAAATCACGGAGTATTTTTATGAATCGATTGGAAAAAGAAATCTGAAGGTATCGGTGGATGCAACTATGCCAGTAATTTCAGTCTGGGCAGACGCGGACAAATTAGACATCATCATTTATAATCTGCTGTCAAATGCAATCAAATATTCGCCTGAAAATGGACGGATTCAAATCAATATAGAGGAGCGGACTGCTGAAGGCCATGTCCTGATAACAGTTGCCGATGAAGGGGCTGGTGTATTTGAAAATGAGCTGAGCGATATTTTTAACTTGTATTACGAAGGGGAGAACAGGCCTGATAAACCTGTAAAGGGAACGGGTATCGGCCTGGCGCTTTCAAAAGAGCTTGTTGAAATACATAAGGGCAAAATCTATGCGAAAAGAAATGTGCCGGAAGGGCTGAAAGTTAGTTTGGAGCTGCAGTTAGGGAAGGAGCACTTTCATACGGATAAAGTTCAGTTTGTAGATGAAATTCAGCATAAGAGCGGGAGTGACGTTACCGGAAGCGATACTGAGCCCTCGCTGAATCTCCAATATCCTAAAACAAAAGATCGTCCGCAGGTTCTTCTGGTAGAGGACAATGACGACCTGAGGCATTTTATAGCCGGTATGCTGAGTAAAGACTATAATGTTGAGATGGCAGTTGATGGTCTGCAGGGATTGGAAAAGGCAAAGCAGTTTCTGCCTGATCTTATTCTTACTGATATCATGATGCCCGGACTGGATGGCATTCAGCTGCTCGACCGCCTTAAAAGTGATATGGCTACCAGTCATATTCCCGTGGTATTGCTCACCGCAAAAATAGCGGTGGAAAGCGAAATTGAGGCGCTCCGTTATGGCGCTGATTATTACATCAGTAAACCTTTTCAAATGGATTTGCTGAAAACGGTGATCAGCAGTCTCATTATACAGCGTAAAAAACTGTTTAAGGCTTTACTTGAAGGTGACAAAATAGAGGATATTGCGCTGAATGAACTGGTTATTACTTCGCATGACGCCGCATTTCTGGAAAAAGTAATAGGAGTGGTAGAACAGCGGCTTTCTGACACGGATTTTAATATTGATGATGTGGCTGACTTTCTTGGCATGAGCAGGTCGGCTTTTTTCAAAAAATTTAAAAGTCTGTCTAACCTGGCACCGGTGGAATTTGTGAGGGAAACGCGTTTAAACAAGGCAAAGAAAATGTTCGATCTGGGGGAAGGAAATGTATCTACTGTAGCTTACGCAGTAGGATTCAATAATCCAAAGTATTTCAGCACCTGTTTTAAAGCACAGTTTAATCTGACGCCAACGGATTACCTGAAGAAACGGAATATAGCTAAAACAGAAATTTGACAGGACCGGAGAGGATAGAATTTACTCAATACCGGATTTTATACCAGTTATATTGATTTTTAGACCTTTAATTCTGATTGGGTTGATAGGTTTGATACCACCATATATAATACCAAATATAATTTTTGAAATGAACATCAAATACTCCTCCTCTAAATTGGTTATAGCACTTATACTCTGCTTGTCCCAGCTATCACTTGTATCATTGGCTCAAAGTAAATATCCTTTTCAGGACTATAAATTAGGTTTTGAAGAACGTGTAAATGACCTCGTCGGCCGTTTAACACTGGAAGAAAAAGTATCTCAGATGCTGAATTCTGCTCCTGCAATAACCAGGCTGGGTGTGCCTGCACATGATTGGTGGAATGAGGTACTTCACGGGGTGGCCAGGACACCTTATAAAGTAACCGTTTTTCCGCAGGCCATTGCTATGGCAGCTACATTCGATGTCAATTCCCTATATCAAATGGCTGATTTCTCTGCACTGGAAGGCAGAGCTGTTTACAATAAAGCAGTTTTGGAAGGAAAAGAGGGTTCCAAGTATGTGGGACTTACTTATTGGACGCCGAATATTAATATCTTTCGCGATCCAAGATGGGGAAGAGGGCAGGAAACATACGGCGAAGATCCTTTTCTGACAGCTTCAATGGGTGACGCTTTTGTGAGGGGACTGCAGGGTGATGATCCGAAGTATTTAAAGGCTGCGGCTTGTGCAAAGCATTATGCTGTACATAGCGGGCCAGAACCATTACGTCACGTTTTTGATGTAGATGTAAGTGCGTATGATCTTTGGGATACCTATTTGCCAGCCTTTAAGAAACTGGTGGTGGATTCGAAAGTTGCAGGGGTAATGTGTGCATATAATGCTTTCAGAACCCAGCCATGTTGTGGAAGTGATGTGCTGATGGTTGATATTTTACGCAATCAGTGGGGATTCAAAGGGTACGTAACATCTGATTGCGGAGCTATAGACGATTTCTACAAAAAACACAAAACACATAAAGATGCAGAGTCTGCGGCTGTTGATGCTGTTTTTCATGGAACAGATGTTGATTGCGGTAAGGAGGCCTATTATGCGCTGGTTCAGGCGGTTAAAGATGGCAAAATAACCGAGAAACAGATCGATGTTTCTCTGCGCCGTTTATTTATGGTAAGATTCCGATTGGGTTTATTCGATCCGGCAGCAATGGTAAAATATGCCCAGGTACCGCCATCTGAACTGGAAAGTCCGGCACATAAAGCTCATGCTTTAAAAATGGCACAACAATCAATGGTGCTGCTGAAAAATGAAAACCATACGCTGCCTCTTAAAAAGGATCTTCAAAAGATTGTAGTACTGGGGCCGAATGCGGACAATGCTGTTTCTATTCTTGGAAATTACAATGGTAATCCGTCTGAACTTCAGACTGTACTGGATGGCATTAAAAAGAAGGCAGGCAGCAAGACTGAAGTGGTGTATGAAAAGGCCGTTAACTTCACTAATAACAATATTCTTACTTATCAGGATGTAAAAGACCAGTACACCTATCGAGGTGAAAAAGGTTTCAGAGCAGCGTACTTCAATAATATTTCGCTGACGGGAGCTCCTGTTGCTGTTCGCCAGGAAGCTAAGATTGACCATTTCTGGCAGGAAGGGGAGGTAGTTGCCGGAACTACCAGAGCCAATGATTTTTCTGCGCGTTATACGACGGATTTTAAGGCTAAAGCTGATCAGACGCTGGCATTTGAGCTGGAAGCTGACAATGGATATAGATTTATCATCAATGGTAAAGTTGTTATTGATCAATGGGTAAATAAAAAGAACGAGATTAAACGTTTCGAGATCAATACAAAAAAAGATACTGTATACAATTTAGTAGTTGAATTCTGGCAGGGTGATGGGCAGGCGCGTGTGCGACTGGATGTGGGCAATTATGTGCATACGGATTTTTCTGCGCTGATAGAAAAACATAATGATGCGGACGTATTCGTGTTTGTGGGAGGGATATCACCTCAGTTGGAGGGCGAACAGATGAGGGTGGACGAGCCTGGTTTTGAAGGTGGTGACCGTACTTCTATCCTGCTGCCAGCCATTCAGACTGAACTGATGAAAGCGCTGAAAGCTTCAGGAAAACCGGTGGTTTTTGTGATGATGACGGGCAGTGCAATAGCTACGCCATGGGAATCTGAAAATATTCCTGCAATACTGAATGCCTGGTACGGCGGACAGGCTGCTGGTACAGCCGTGGCTGATATTCTTTTCGGAGACTATAACCCTTCAGGCCGTTTGCCTGTTACTTTTTATAAAAGTGATCAGGATTTGCCGGATTTCAATAATTATACAATGGAAAACCGTACGTACAGGTATTTTAAAAAGAAACCGCTATATGGTTTCGGATATGGATTAAGCTACACCACTTTTAGTTACACTGAGAATAAAATTCCTGTAAATAGTGTTCAGGGAAAAAGTTTTCCTGTAACGGTGAAAGTAACCAACACGGGAAATAGATTTGGAGAAGAAGTAGTACAGTTATATGTTATCAATACTAATAACGCCATAAAAATGCCTGTAAAAGCACTGAAGGCATTTCAGCGAATCGGTCTTGAACCGGGTGCGAATAAGGTGCTTACCTTCAATCTGACACCGGATGACCTTTCTTACGTAGACGTTTCAGGTAATAAAAAAATGTTAAAGGGGAAAATAGAAATAAGTATTGGCGGAAGTCAGGCTGATGAACCTAATCCAGCAAGTGGGAACGTTTTGAAGAGAACGATAACTATTAAATCGAAGTAATTGTATAGCAATGTGATATTTAACAGGTTATGGCTATCAGCATGAAAACAAAGCGATCTCTTGTAAGAGGTACGCCGTAACATACAATAGCGATTATTTTCCAATACAAAATCGATACAGACTCCAGACATTATTCAAGTAATCTCCATTACTTGAATAATGCTATTCTTGTTGGTATGCTGTTAGTTATATACTTTATATAGTAATTTGGTTTATTTGCGGCTATTTTGATAAACCAGTAATCGTAAACCATTAAATACCACGACAAGTGTTGATCCCTCATGTCCAATTACAGCAGGGCCGATACCGGAGATGCCCAAAATGGTCAGTGGAATAAGAATAGCAACCATGCCCAGGCTAATCACCAGGTTTTGCCTGATAATCCTGCGCGACTGACGGCTCAATCCTATTGCGAAAGGTAAATTATCCAGACGGTCGGCCATTAATGCAATATCTGCTGTTTCCAAAGCAACATCAGAACCAGCAGCGCCCATTGCAATGCCTACTGTGCTTTTGGCCATAGCAGGGGCGTCGTTGACACCATCACCAATCATAGCCACTTTTTTCTCCTTTTTGATCAGCTCCTGAACTGCGGCTACTTTTTGCTCGGGAAGCAGGCCTCCCATGGCGTCTGTAATGCCCATTTGTGCGGCAATGGCATCAGCAACCTGCTGGTTATCTCCGGTCAGCATGATCATCCGCTTGATGCCCAGCGCCTTTAATTCGGCCAAAGTTTTTTTCGCTTCTTTTCTGGGTACATCCATTAAGGAAACCAAGCCGATGATTTCGCCATCACGCTCTACCAGCATTGTGGTATTTCCTTCTTTTTCGAGCTTTTCAACCTGTGAATTGATGGCTGCTGAAAGATTTTTGAAAAGGCTGCGGTTGCCAATAATGATTTTCTTTCCGTCGATAGTAGCTTTTACACCATGGCCGGTTACAGACTCCAGATCTTTGGCAGAAGATATGTCCTTTTGCTTTAACCGCTCCAGTCCGCCTTTAACGATTGCTGCCGCCAGGGGGTGATCACTTAATTTTTCTACAGCAATGGCAATTTCTAAAACCTCATCTTCTGATAGTTTGGCTAATGCTACTACGCCTGTCAATTGAGGTTTACCTTCGGTGAGCGTGCCGGTTTTATCAAAAGCGATAGCTGTTAAGCTGCCTAACTGTTCAAGAGGTCCGCCACCCTTAATCAACACACCGCCTCTTGCTGCACGTGCAATGGCGCTTAATACTGCACTTGGTGTAGAAATAGCTAACGCACAGGGGCTGGCAGCAACCAATACAGCCATGGCACGATAGAAGCTTTGGCTAAATGTCTCATCGATCACTAAAAAAGCAAAAAGCAGGATGACTACCAACGCTAAAACGGCAGGAACATATATTTTTTGAAGTTTGTCTGTAAATAACTGGGTAGGGGATTTTTGCGCCTCGGTGTCGTTGACGAGTTTCACTAAACGTGATAGTGTAGAATCGGCTGCCAGTTTTATCACTTTAACCTCCAGCACCTGGTTCCCATTGATGGTTCCCGCAAAAACCTTGTTTTCGGCTTTTAAGGCTTTATCTCCATCGCCCGAATAATCCTGATCCGGATCAGCAACCGGCGATTTGTCGACAGGTATGCTTTCACCAGTGATCGGTGCCTGATTTACACTACTTTCCCCTTTAAT
>JAATFQ010000047.1 GCA_015655115.1 Sphingobacteriales bacterium | reverse complement strand
TCTCCGGCAGTACTGAGAAAAATGAGGCTGAGCAAGTTAAAGGTTTTTGCTACAGCACAAAACCTGGCTACCATTACTGGTTATAAAGGCTGGGATCCTGAAGTAAATGCGGATTACCAATCGACCAACATCAATCAGGGTGTTGATTTTTACTCGGCACCACAAGCACGGGTAATATCACTTGGTATAAACATTGGCTTATAACCCTAAAAAGAAATATCATGAATCCATCAGCAGCATACCTCTTACCATTAGCAACGATGATGCTGATAGCTTCATGACCTTTAAAACTCAAATTCATACTCATGAAAAAGACATATATATATAATTTATTATTGCTCTCGATGCTGATGGTCGCTGCTTCCTCCTGCAAGAAACCATTAGATATTAATCCTGTAGACGACGTAGAGCAGGACCAGGCACTCACAACTCCCAAAGCTGTAGAATCTGCATTGATAGGTGCCTATTCAGATTTGGGAAGCAGAAATTTTTATGGCGGCAGGGCAGCTTTGATGTCCGACTTCCTTGCAGACACCACAGCCATTAACTGGACAGGGACTTATGAAGAACTCACCCAAACCATTAATAAATCTTTATTGAAGACCAATCTCTTTGTTGATAACGTGTGGAGAGATGGTTTTAAAACGATTAACGACGTAAACAATGTACTTGCCGCTCTGGATAAATTAGATGAAGACCGGAAAGGAACTGTAGAAGGCGAATCCAAGTTTATACGAGGTGCAGCTTACTTCAACCTGGTCAGATTATTTGGTAAAGCTTATAACGATGGCAGTCCTGCTGCCAATTTAGGCGTACCGATTATCCTTACCCCAACTACCGTTATCACTGATGCAAATTACGTTGCCCGTGCCAGTGTTGCCGATGTATATGCTCAGGCAATTAAAGACCTGACAGAGGCAGAGGAATTGCTTCCTGATGAAAATGGCTTTTTTGCTACCAAATCATCAGCTGCAGCCATGCTGGCAAGGATATATCTGCAAATGGGTAATTATACCGCAGCAGCAACAGCAGCAGACAGGGTGATCAGCTCCGGACTGTATAAGCTTGCGGCAACCTATAGTGGTGCCTTCCCTGTCAAACAAAAAGCCGGCAATCCTGCACAGGCAGGGTCAAATACTGATGAAGATATTTTTGCAATACAGGTGACTAAACTGGCTGGATTTAATGGATTTAATGAGTTTTATGGCTCTTCAACCTATAATGGCAGGGGTGATGCCAGCATCTACGAGGACTGGATTGATGAAAATTTTACTGAGGATGATACCCGGAGGGACTATTTTTATGATGATGGAGGTGACCTGTATACTTCCAAATTCGCTAACACCTATGGTAATGTCCCAGTCATCAGGCTTGCAGAAATGTACCTGATCAGAGCTGAAAGCAATGTGCGTATGGGTACAGCAATTGGTGATACACCTTTAGCAGATCTTACGATGGTGAGAACAAGAGCGGGATTGGAAACAACAACAGCTACTCTGGACGACATATTAAAGGACAGAAAGCTTGAATTTGCATTTGAAGGCTTCGCGCTCCATGATGCAAAAAGGACAGAGACCAACATTGGCAAGATTGAATGGAAGGCGGACAGGCTGGTGTTCCCTATTCCACAAAGAGAAATGGATGCGAACAAGAAACTGGTTCAAAATGCTGGTTACTAACTAACCAGCATTTAATAAACTTCCCAAGGCGATCATCGAATGGGTGATCGCCTCTTTTATTTTTATAATTCTATAATGCAGCGCTCACGCTGTAAAGCCTTCATAAAGTTATCGCGCTCGTAAACGGTCTTAATCATAGCTTCGTCTTTTTTATACGTATTCTTCAGTTCTTTTCTGTTCAGTGCCTGTGAGAAACGCCTGATATCTTCCTGGCTTTTAAGAATCAGTCCCGGAACCTGCTTCGGCTTATTATCATCACCAATCGCTACCATGGTAAAGTAACTGGTATTGGTATGTTTGATCACCTGGGTTTTCAGGTTTTCTGAGACCACCCGTATTCCAATAATCATAGAGGTTTTCCCTACGTAGTTTACCGATGCCATCAGAGACACCAGCTCTCCTACTTCCACTGGGGCCAGGAAATCCACGACGTCTATGGAGGCAGTAATACAGTACCCATTTGCATGTTTTGCCCCGCAAACATAGGCTACCTTATCCATTAAGCTAAGGATATGTCCGCCATGTATTTTCCCGCCAAAATTGGAATAGGAAGGAATCATTAATTCTGTAAGTGTAGTCTGGGAGCTCCCAACGGTTTTATAATCCTGCATTCAACTGATTTTAGCTGCAATTTAGCCTTTTTCACCGCCCAGGCAAACATTTAGCGTAAAAACCTCCCTACTACTCTCTTATGGCAGCATTTCGGCAGGCATGATTATTGACTATACTGGTTTACAAATTAACCGCCCTAATTCAAACATTGACAATCGCAATTCAAACATTGATTATGTCCACATTGATTACGCTCACAAAAAACAAACGCTTCCAGTTCCTTCCCTTTTTCATTAACCTGCTGATCCCTTTTATTTTTGCCGGCATCGGGGGACTGATCACTGTTAAATCTGTAAACACCTGGTATCCGGGCATTCACAAACCAGCATTTAATCCACCAAACTGGCTGTTTGGACCTGTATGGTCTACCCTGTTTTTACTGATCGGCATCTCAGCCTACCTGATCTGGACAAAGCGGGAACGGGTTGCCCATTTCCCCAGAACTGTGGCCATTTACTTTATCCAGCTAATCCTTAACCTGGGATGGTCGTTTTTATTTTTTTACTGCCACCAGATTGGTGCTGCACTGATTGAAATAGGTGCCCTTTTATTGATTATCGTTATCAATGGACTTGCCTTTTATAGAATCGATAAAACTGCCGGATTGCTGTTCATCCCTTATTTCCTGTGGGTAAGCTTTGCTGCTTTCCTCACTTATAGCATCTTCTTATTAAATTAGGACCCGCAAAATTTTAGATAAAACCCTCGCGTGTTAAGACCCCGCGCATGTCAGAAACCTCTGCATGTTAAAACAAAGAGAACCCAGCGTTTGCTGTTGGTTTAAACTTAATATATGCTTAGCTAAGAAAATTCTGAAAGAAAACCTGTAATTTAGGCTGCGATGCTTATAAGAAGATCACTCCTTATTATACTTAGTTTCTGGGCATTCCATTTACATGCGCAGAAGGTTGGCGTGGTACTTAGCGGTGGTGGCGCTAAAGGACTTGCACATATTGGCACCTTAAAGGCGCTGGAAGAAAACCATATTCCTATAGATTATATTACCGGTACCTCCATGGGAGGAATTGTTGGTGCGCTGTATGCTGCGGGCTACAGCCCCGAACAGATAGAGCAAATTGCACTGCTTTCAGACTTTCAGGATTGGGTGAGCGGAAGGTTCAAAAGTGATTACAGCTTTTTCTTTCAGAAGTCCAGCCCCAATGCATCGCTGATTACGGCTAAACTTTCTATAGATACAGCACTGAGGATGAGCTTCAGGTCTAACCTGGTGAATGATATCCCTCTCAACTTTGCGCTGCTGGAACTCCTGTCACAGGCTTCGGCAATTGCAAAAGACGATTTCAACAAGCTCTTTATCCCTTACAGGTGTATGGTGTCCGACATATTTTCACAAACCAGCATTATGGTAAAAAATGGGAGTCTGGCCGAAGCTGTCCGTGGCACCATGACAGTACCGCTGATTTACAGGCCTATTAAACTCGACAATAAATACGTATTTGATGGCGGCCTGTATAATAATTTCCCTGCCGACATTATGAAAAAAGAGTTTAACCCTGATTTTATGATTGGGGCAAATGTGTCGGTAAAAAACTTCAAAGAATATCCTAAAAACGGAGACGAGCGACTGATGAACAGGCTGATGATGTTTATGTTTTTAGCGAAGTCGGATTCGACGCTGGTTGGGGAAAATGGTGTTTACATTCAGCCAGACCTAAATGGTTTTACTGCAAGTAATTTCAACCCGGTGGAGGAATTAATCAAAAAGGGGTATAATGCTACCATGGCCGAAATGGAGCAGATCAAAAAGAGAGTCAGCCGCCGGGTCAGCGATGAAGAGCTGGCTGCAAAAAGAAATCTTTTCAACAGTAAAAAACCAGACCTCATTTTTAACGCAGTAAAAGTAACAGGCGTAAACAGTCAGCAGAAAAGATATATCGAACGTCTGTTTAAAAGAGACAAGGCGACATTCAATCTCAGCGACATTAAGAAAGGATATTATAAACTTGTAGCCGACGAGACTTTTGAAACCATCTATCCTAAGATATCATATGATGCACAATCTGACAGTTATACTTTTGAAATCGTAGCACAGCCTAGAAAGAGCCTTAAGCTGGACCTTGGCGGAAACATGTCTACACGGGCGATCAGCAATGTATTTTTAGGTGCACAATACAATTACCTTAACCGCAAAGCCTATACTTTCGGTACCGATTTCTATTCAGGGCGTTTCTATGAATCAGCCCAGCTACAAGGCCGTATAGATTATCCTTCGAGGCTACCGTTTTTCCTGTCTATGGAGATGACTTTTAACCACTTCAATTACTATAATACCAGCCAGATTTTCATTGAAAACCCCCATCCTACCTATATTGAGCAAAGCGACAGGAAAATAGAGATCAAAGGGGGTATCCCTTTAAACAGGAACACTAAAATCACCCTGAGTACCTCATTCATCAACAACAGCGATCACTACAGTCCCACTAATACCTTTAGCACTGGCGATATTCTTGACGAGACCATTTTCAACGGGTTGCGTTCCACACTTGCCTTTGAGCAAAACACTTTAAACCGTAAGCAGTATGCTACTACGGGGAGGAACTTCCTGCTCAGTGTAAACTATTTCACCGGCAAGGAAAATTACAATCCGGGCAATATTTCACGATATAATCTCTCCGGTGATGATCCGGCGATGAATGATATTACCGTGAGGAGAACCTTCAGAAAGTGGGTAAATATTAAGCTGAGTGATGAGAACTATTTCTTTCATCAGCCAAACTATACCCTGGGCTATCTTGCAGAAGCCGTTATCTCCAACCAGCCTTTATTTTATAATTACTACTCAACATTACTGGCAGCACCAGCATTTTACCCGCTTCAGGATAGCCGTTCATTATTTCTCGAAAAATTCAGGGCTAGCACTTATCTTGCCGGAGGATTAAAGAATATCTTCAGACTGCGCAGGAACCTTGATCTGCGGGTTGAGGGCTACCTGTTTCTGCCCTATAAAGAGTTCCAGCAGGAAGGTTTTCAGCAGGTAAAAAACACAGAAACCTTTAACCGGCTGCATTATGCAGGCACAACAGGCGTAGTGTATCATACTCCCGTAGGCCCGATTAGTTTCAGCTATAATTTATACGATGATCCGATAAAAAGAAACGGGGTTTTGCTACATTTGGGATATCTTATTTACAATAAACGTTCTATAGAATAATGAAGAAAATTTACTATTGCCTTGCACTGATGATGATCTCAGTTGCTGGTTTTGCTCAAAAGGCAGATATAAACAATTTTATTGTCAAAGAAAGCCTGCTGAAGAACAGTAAGCTGGCGATTATAGCTACAGATTCACTGGAGCAACCTATAGAGACGATCAATGGCCTTTATACATTTACGGTGAGTGGTTTCACACAGCCGGTAAAATTCAACGATGGAGTAGCTATTTTACCGATGCAGCTGGCAAAATCTGCTTTTGTGTATATCAAGCACCAGAATGATAATGGTACCCATAGCAAGCTATTGTATATTTATAAAAAAGACGGCACTTTAAACCCTTTTACCATTAATAGTATGTGGCTGGTACTATTCCCGCTGCTGGTGATATTCATTGCTTTTGCTTTCAGAAAACTGTTAATCTTCGCCATCATTATATTACTGGTGTTCATCTATTTTAACCATAGCAACGGATTAAATCTGTCGACGTTTTTCGAGACTATATTCGACAGTTTGAAGCGGGTATTCTAAAATGCAGAACAGAGATAGTTACAAAGCAGAAAACTTACAATTACCTATAAGAGCTGAATGCATTAAAATACCGCCAGAACAGGAATAATAACTATGCTTGCTTAAAAGGGCAGGCCTATACCAAAGTTATATTGCAAAAACCGGTATGTATCAGGACTATTGCCCAATTTATAATTTTCTTTAAATTCTTTTCCGCCACTAAAAAACTTGCTGATTACCCATTGCTCTGAACCCTTGAACTGCGGGTCTCTTAGCTTAAGACCGATATCAAAGCGAAAAACAAAGTATTGCAGATCATACCTGAAGCCCATCCCCGTACCTACACCGAGCTGGTTGCCCAGGTTTTTAAAGTCAAAGTATGTCTCTGGTTGTGGGTTTCCTGAAGAAATATTCCACACATTGCCGGCATCAAGAAAAATAGCACCTTTCAGCTTGGCACCGAAGAAGTTATTGATCAGCCCGTAGCGGTATTCAAGATTGGCTTCGATATGCATTTGTCCCAGCTGGTCTATACCATAAAGTGTTTTACGGGCTTCCTCAGTAGGCACGCGCTCGGCACGGTTATAGTTCCCGGGGCCTAATGTTCTCGCCTGCCATGCACGTACACCATTTGAACCTCCGGCAAAGAACAGTTTTTCGAAAGGTACAGCAATAGAGTTGCCATAGGCATAGCCGACACCACCGTTAATACGGGCAATAAACTGTTTGTCGACCCCCAGACTTTTATACCAGCGCAGGTCTATCTCCGGCCTTACGTACTGGTTAAAAGGCAAGCCTAAGATCTTTGCATAATCACCTGCATCAGCATTGTGTTTACCGTCGATTACGCGCGATACTGCTCCAGCTAAATTACCGGCGATATCTATATTTCCGCGGAAATAGACGAAACTCTTATTGAGCAGGAGCTTATTGGCATTTAAAGAATAGGCGTACTTCATGCCCACTGTGATATCTTTCCTTGCCAGCAGCTTAATATTATACGAATTGGCACGTACGAGGGCTTTACCTGCCTGTCCTGCCTCCGTATCAGAAGTATCTACAAGCAGGCCACCAAACCGGTATTCGAAATTGAGCGGCGTAAATGAATGCAGCTTCGACTTTGTTTCTACCCATTCATAAGTAATGGAATTAAGGAATACACGGCGCACAAAGAAATCCTTTTGCAGCGCATACACATAACTCGTAGAGAAGGTAGTGTAAGGCATGCCGTTCTTTCCCATCATCGGGATATCAAAAGGAACCATCAGTCGCGGAACGGATAAATTGGCACTTACTGAGAAATCACGCTGGTATATATCCTTAAACAGAGAACTTCCCGAGCTTATCCTGGACTGCAG
>JAATFQ010000195.1 GCA_015655115.1 Sphingobacteriales bacterium | reverse complement strand
TTCTTGCTGCCCTGGCACATACCGATGCCATATATGAGGAAGTGGTGGAGGCTTTTGAAAATGGCTTTACACTGGCTACACACTTGTATTCTGCTATGTCTGGCGTAACGCGACGCAATGCATACCGCTATGCCGGTGTAATTGAAAGCGCATTCCTGATTGACGCCATGGACGTAGAAGTGATAGCCGATGGCATCCACGTGCCCGCTCCTTTGTTAAAATTAATCTATAAGATTAAGGGGCCGACCATATCGCACTGATTACAGATGCCATGCGGGCTGCCGGAATGCCGGAAGGTGAAAGCGTTTTAGGCAATATCGATAACGGGCTTAAGGTAATTGTCGAAGATGGAGTGGCTAAACTGCCGGACCGCTCGTCGTTTGCCGGCAGTGTGGCTACAGCCGACAGGCTGGTGCGCAATATGGTAAATATGGGAGGGGTTCCTCTCCTTGAAGCAGTGAGGATGATTTCACACAATCCAGCGAGGATAATGGGTGTTGCCGATCGCAAAGGTTCGCTGGTGGCAGGGAAAGATGCCGATGTGGTGATCTTTGATCAGGATGTCAACATCAAAACAACCATTGTAAATGGAAAGATTGTTTATGAGGCTGCCGGTCTTTTAATGACACAATAAAAGAATAGATCATAGAAGTGCAAGGCAACTGATATGAGGGTAAAACAACTTGATATGGGTGCAAACACAACTGATATGAATGCAAAATAACTGATATGAAAGAAATTATAAAAGACAACCTGCTGGTAAAAATATCAGAATCACGGTTACTGATGGGGCAGCTTGCCGCAGAAAATGTAAGCACAAAAATTACAGCACTGCTGAAAGTTCAGCCGATGGTAAATATGATTTTTGCTGCTGCACCATCACAGAATGAATTTTTAGCTGCTTTGCTTAAAAAAGAGCTGCCATGGGGAAAGATCAATGCTTTCCATATGGATGAATACCTGAACCTGGATGCTGATGCTCCTCAGGGCTTCGGCAACTTTTTAAAAAATGCCTTGTTTGGGCAGGTGCCATTTAATTCGGTTCATTATCTGAATGGCAATGCCGCAGATGCCGGAGAAGAATGCCTGCGTTATTCGGCATTATTAACGCAATATCCAACAGACATCGTTTGTATGGGAATAGGCGAAAATACACACCTCGCTTTCAATGATCCTCATGTGGCTGATTTTAATGATCCGGCTCTGGTAAAGGTGGTAGATCTTGATCAGCAATGCCGTATGCAGCAGGTTAATGATGGTTGTTTTGACGATCTTGATCAGGTGCCTACCCATGCGCTAACGCTTACTATACCTGCATTAATTAAAGCAAGGTATGTATTCTGTATCGTTCCCGGTCTGAAGAAAGCCGATGCTGTTAAATATACTTTAACAGCTGATGTATCTGAAAAATATCCTTCAACAATATTAAGAGCACATGCTGAGGCTATATTATATCTTGATGCCGACAGCAGCAGTACCTTATTTAAAATATAGTAAATACCTAAACCAAAACAGGATGGAATCACTTTTTAGCTTAAAGAAGCAGCAGATTAATGTGCTCAGCATATTGCTTTTTTTATGTTTTTCATTTACTGCTGCAGCACAAAGCAGCAATGCTTTGGCTGGAAACTTTCCTGTGCGCGGCTTTCATGTAGACTTGCGCATACAGGTAATGAAAATCCCTGCGCTAAAAGAACTCGCTTTAAAGTTGAGCAAAGGAGGGATCAACACGCTGATTATGGAATATGAAGGTACTTTTCCTTTTCAAAAGCACCCGCTGATTGCTAACAGGTATGCTTATACCAAAGCGGAAATTGCAGACTTCGTTGCCTACTGCAACAAGCTTGGCATAGATGTAATCCCATTACAACAAAGCTTTGGCCACCTGGAATATGTATTGCGCAATAACCGCTACAAAGAACTGAGGGAAGATCAGAAAGATTTCTCGCAGGTCTGTCCGGCGAAAGAAGCACTGAATGTGGCTTTATTTACCGACCTGTATACCGAGCTCATTGCTGCTCACACTTCTAAATATATCCACATTGGTGGTGATGAAACCCATCTGCTGGGCCACGATCCGCTTTGCGAAAAGCTGGTAAAGGAGCATGGTGTGTCTGATTTATATGGTAAGCATATCAGGTTGCTTTGCGATATTGTGATTAAGCTGGGGAAAATTCCGGTATTATGGGCCGACATCGCCCTGAAATACCCTGATGCAACAAAATTTCTACCCAAAGAAGCTATTCTTGTGGATTGGAATTATGGATGGGCGATGGATAATTTCGGCGACCACAGTAAGCTGATGAAAAGCGGATTTCAGATCTGGGGCGCCACAGCACTGAGAAGTAGCCCTGATAATTATAATTTTACCACATGGGAGAAGCATTTCGACAATATCAGAGATTTTATTCCGGCAGCACGAAAGCTGAATTATCAAGGGATGATCATGACCTCCTGGTCGACCTCTGGGGTATATGCTCCGGTATATGAATCTGGGTATGATCTGGCAGACCTTTATCCGGTAAGAAGGGTTTATCCTTTTACTGGTTTCAATATGCTACTGGCTGCTTTTATAGCCGGATTAGAAACTAATGATGCTTTAAAAGTCGATGCTTTTATTGTAAAATACGCAAAAGATACTTATGGTTTTAAGCGATTGCAGGCCACAGCATTCTGGAAAGCTTTAAAAACAGCGCCATATGAAGTAGGCAATGGAGTAGTAAAAGGGCCTTTATCATTAAAACAGTTGCTGGATAGTACTGTTTTTGCTGCCAAAGTTCTGGACAGCCTAATACCGCTGAGAAACAAAGACGAATATGAACAATACCGGATCATGACGGCAACGAGAGTTCACTATTTGTCTTTTCAGCTGCTTGAAAAGGAAGTCAATTCTCCTTCTTTTTCAACTGCAGAAATACCGGTGATCTTAAAAAAGCTCCGGGAAATACTGGAGAAAACAAAACAGGTCAACAAAAAATATATACTGCTCAATGAGAAAAGCTTTTATCCTTCAGAATTAGAGGAAGACAATAAGTTGCGGATTGCTAAAATCCAGTTGCTGTATGACCGCTTAGCTAAAACACGATGAGGATAAAGCTGTACATCCTAAGGGAATTTCTTAAATCGGCCGCTATTGCCGGAATTGCAGTGTCGCTGGCCGAAGTTCTTCCGGCGACGGCGACCGCAATGGGGGATGATAGGCAAGATGCCGGAATGGAATTTTCAGGGTACAGGGTAGTTGCCGCACTGAATACTGCTTTTATTACATATAAAGCTGCTATCACAGATAAATGATTGCTGGCAGCTTAATAATTCCTAAAGAACCACAAAACCTAAATCAAACCACAAATAAGGATATGGAAACCACAAACAGTTTATCCCGCAGAAAATTTATAGCCTCCGGAGCCATTGTTCTCGGAGGAATGGCGGCAGGCCTGCCCGCTATGGCCGGCATTATTGCGACACCACTTTTTCTGCATTCAGAAATCTCGTTAAATAAATCTATCGTTCAAAATGAGGGCTGGTATGATGAGTGAACAAAAAATAGCTCCTGTAGGGCCGGGCACATTGAGCAAGAGGGATACGGCGATTTCTATAGGTATTATCGGAGTATTGTTTTTTATATTCGGATTCGTCTCCTGGGTCAACTCTATCCTGATCCCTTATTTTAAAATTGCCTGTGAGCTCACCAATTTTGAATCGTACCTGGTAGCCTTTGCCTTTTATATTTCATATTTCGTGATGTCTGTCCCGTCATCCTTTCTATTAAAGTCCCTGGGCTTTAAGAAAGGAATGATGATTGGCTTCTGGATTATGGCTGCAGGTGCTTTTCTTTTTGTCCCTGCAGCACTGACGCGTACTTATGAATGTTTTTTAGCAGGACTATTCACTTTAGGGGCAGGGCTTGCTATACTACAGACAGCGGCAAATCCATATATTACTATCCTGGGTCCTAAAGACAGGGCAGCGCAGCGGATCAGCATGATGGGGATCTGCAATAAAGCCGCAGGTATATTAGCTCCCCTGCTATTTGCAGCAGTCATTTTAAAAGAGAATGACGGTGCTTTATTTAAGCAGCTGCCATTTATGGACGTGGCATCGAGGAATATTGCATTGAACGAGTTGATCAGGCGTGTGATTGTGCCCTACGCATGTGTTGGGGCTATGTTATTTGCTATAGGCTTATTTGTCCGCTATTCCCCACTTCCTGAAATCGATACAGAACAGGAAAGCGAAGATGTAGCCCTGGTCAATTCCGGGAAAACGAGTATTTTCCAGTTTCCTCATCTTATTTTGGGGGCTTTGGCTATTTTTTTACACGTAGGCACGCAGGTTATTGCCATAGATACAATTATTGGATATGCGGGCTCCATGAATATTCCGCTGCTGGAAGCCAAAGCATTTCCATCTTATACATTGTTCGCTACAATTTGTGGATATACATTAGGTATTGTCTGCATCCCTAAGTTCATTAAACAGGTAAATGCTTTGCGCCTGTGTACTGTGCTGGGCAGTTTTTTTACCTTACTGATCATTTTCAGCAGGGGACAAGTATTCTTCTTAGGGCATAACACTGACACTTCCATCTGGTTTCTAGTGTCGTTGGGGTTTGCGAATTCAATGGTCTGGGCAGGACTGTGGCCATTAGCATTAGAAGGACTGGGCAGGTTTACCAAGCTTGGTGCTTCTATTATGATCATGGGCTTGTGTGGTAATGCCATATTGCCATTGTTTTACGGTTATTTAGCCGATCTGCATGGCGTAAGGGCAGCCTATTGGGTACTATTTCCGTGCTACCTCTACTTAATGTATTATGCTTTTTACGGTCATCTGGTAAGGAAATGGTTTTTCGCAGCATAATATTCCTGATATCTTTAATTCCCGGTTGGATTAAGAGCCAACATATAACCACGATGCACAAACAATTAACTGTACCTCATTTGCCACACCTGGGGCATGCCGATTTCAACACCCTTTCAGCTGTATTTGATACTTTGCCTGTACACGCCATGAACAATGAGCCCTGGCCGGAATTTAAAACCTGCTGCACCACAAGGTTCAGTATTTTTCATACTAATGATACGATCCTGATCAAGTTTTATGTGATCAATGATTACTTCAAATCGAGCCGGCGGCCAGTTAATGGGCCGGTTAATAAAGATAACTGCGTTGAATTTTTTATTTCCTTTTCCGGAGATGCTTATTATAATATAGAATTCAATTGTTTGGGAAATGGAAAGGTAGCTTATGGTACAAAACGTACCAGGCGTACTTTTCTTCCCGAAGCTACGGTAGAGAAAATACAGGCAGTTACCTGGGATACACATCGCGGTACGAGTTTTAACTGGGAGATGATCTTAACTATTCCATTGGCAGTATTTGAATTTGATGAACGCAATAGCATAAGCGGGTTAAGGTCAAGAGGTAATTTTTACAAATGCGGCGATGACCTGCCACAGCCGCATTTTCTGTGCTGGAATGGAATTGAAAATGCTGTGCCGAACTTCCATCTGCAGGAATTCTTCGGGGATATCATCTTTGCTTAGTATATAACTTTTTCCGGATAGTTAAGATCAGAGTAGCATGACATCCAGCTTAATAGGGTCGCCCAAATGGTCATTCAGCCCAAGTACCCATTCCAAAGCTTCAATTTTTGTCGACAGCTCCGGGCAATCCTGCCTGTCTATGCCCTTTGCATTATTAATGATCAGTTTAAGCCTGGTAATTTCTTTTGTGATTTCTATTTTCGTTTTCATCGGTGCTGTTTGGAAGGAGTATAGTTATATTTCGCTTTGCCTTAACGCTGCTCAAGACAGCTTTTCAGAGGTGTAGCTTTCAGCAAAGCTCATTATCAGTATCCATATTCGCAATGATTGCCGTCATCGGTACCCTTGCTGTTCATCATTATGATATATTGACCTGAAGTGCTGATTAGTAAAATTAGCGACGTAAAAACTCGCTAATTTTTCATTTTTGAGAGTTTATCATAATCCAATACCGTAATTAAAGTACCTGAACGTTCAATCAGCTTTTCGTGGCTGAAGTCTGATAATGTCCTGCTTACTGTTTCTGCCGCCATACATGCCATCGCGGCTAAGTCTTCACGGGTAATATTTATAAAGCCGTTCTTCGAAGCTTCTTTATGATGCAAGCGCAGCAGGGTACCCGCCATCTTTTTTCTGACCGAGTAGTAAGCCAGCTGTAAGAGCTGTTCTTCTTTTTCCTGGTTGTCGCGCGACAAAAGCTGGATGAATTTTCTTGCGACCTCGGGATAACGGTTCAGGACATTGTCCATTTGTTCTGATGTGATGAGGCAAATGAGACTATCTTCTGTTGCTGTTGACGTGTCTGTGTAGGGAGTATTCCCTAAAATGGCATTAATGCCAATAAAATCGCCTGCAGAATACATGCCGGTCATGAGCTCCCTGCCATCATTGCTTAATTTGATAGTTTTTATTTTCCCCTGGATAATCATGTACAGCCCTCTTCCGTTATCACCTTCGTAGTAAATAATCTGATTTTTTTTAATTTCGCGGCTTTTATTACCCTGGATGATTTTGTTGAATTCTGCCAGTCCGTCTGTTTTTGCCACAAGCTCTCTAAATTCATCTGCGGTAGATGGGATCTCAGTTTTCGCTGCCGCTTTCTTTTTAAGCCTGATTTCAATGGCATTAAGCAGCTCCATATCATCAAAAGGTTTTGTCAGATAATCATCTGCACCCATCTCCATACCTTTACGTAAATCCGTATATTCAGCTTTCGCTGTTAAAAAAATGAAAGGGATCCCTGATGTTTCCGCATGTTTGTTTAGCATATAAAGTACGCCATAACCATCAAGCTCCGGCATCATGATATCACAAAGGATCACATCCGGTAAATGCTGCAATGCCATTTCTACGCCTATTTTACCATTTTTAGCTTCAAAAACAGTGTATAACGCCATTTCCAGGATTTCGACTATATTTCCCCGGATACCGTCATGATCTTCAATTATTAATACTTTGCTCATTATCGTGGAAATGTGAGGGTGAAAATTGTGCCCTTATTAATTCTGCTTTTAAACTTCACCCGACCATTCATCAGGGTCATATACCTTAAAAGAATACTTAGCCCAAGTCCGTTACCAGAGATTTGTCCGGTATTGTGAGCCCTGAAAAAGGCCTCGAACAAGTGTGTCTGGTCGTTTTTCGGAATACCGATCCCGTTGTCAGCAATCCTGATGGTACAGGCCGTTTTGGTGATTCTCGTTAGAAACTGGATCTCACTCTGTTCTCCTGAATATTTTATGGCATTGTCAATCAGGATGATGATACAGTTTTTAATTAAGTTCTGGTCCTGGCTGATTGTCTTTAGCGAACCACTGTGCCTGAAGATTATCTTTTGTCGTCCCCTGAGTGCGATTTGCATTTCTTCAGTAATTTCCTCTCCCATTGCCGCCAGGTTAAAGCTGCTTTGTACCGTATGTACCTTTCCGGCATTCAGCTTGTCGAGCGAAAGGAAATCATCCAGTATTGCCGTAATATTTAAAACAGCATCTTTAATCTTATTTACATGTTTTCCAATATTTGGCGTATTAAAAGGTTCCGCATAGCGGTCAATCAGGGAGGCAGAGAGGTGTATCATACTCAGGGGTGTACGGAATTCATGTGAAGCAATAGATACAAATCTACTTTTCAGTTGTCCTAACCCTTGTTCCTTCTCGAGGGATAAACTTAATTCTTCTTTAGTTTTTTGTAATACCTGTACTGTTTCCCTGAGATTTTCGAGTGATAAGCTCAGTTCTTCTTTAGTATATTGTAATGCCTGAACGGTTTCCCTCAATGAAAGAGTGCGCTGCTGTACCTGTTCTTCCAGTAAAGTCGCATAGTGTTGCAGTTTCTGTTCAGCTTCTTTTTCCCGGCTCAGGTCGTGGATAAAGCCTGCATAAACAGTTCTGCCTGAATATTTTACCTCACTCACTTCAAGACGGAACGGAAACTGGCTGCCATTCTTCCTCAATCCTGCTAACTCCCGCCCAAATCCTATGATATTGGCGTTGCCCGTTTTTTTATATTTGAAAAGAAAACCATCATGATGTTGGCGTTCCGGCTGCGGCATCAGCAGTGAGATGTTCTGTCCCACTACTTCGTGCGCATCATAGCTGAAAAGTTTGCATGCAGAAGGGTTGATAGACTCTATTTTCCCCCTGTCATCTATGGTGATCAGTCCGTCTATTGCATTATCAATGATTGCTTTTAGTAAGACGGAGTTTTCCATGAATTATTGGTTTACAGATTAATCTTATCTGCTTAAAGATATACAATATGAATTCAATTTGTTTTACTTTAATGGAAAAAATTGACTTAAATGACGTCTTTTTCAAACCTGGAGCTATTGCAAAGAAAAACAATCTGAATGTAAAAATTCTTATCATCGCTTAAATCGCTGCTTAACAATGCAGAAGCCTGTGATCGGAACGTCTGCAGAAATATGGATACAAAGAAGTGATGGCTGATTTCTGAATACATAACGCACTGATCATGCTGAAATAAATTGAAACTGTTATCAGTTGTTAAAATTAATTAAATAAAATTGTCGTATATTTTCAGTAATTTAAAGTTTTATAAACTATAGTCTTATTTATTGTCCTTTGTTTAATGCTTTAATGTATACCTTTAGACACATTTTTCGATAACCCTTTATTATTTAAAGACAGGCAGTTGCATGCTGAACTATTTCTGGTAAAGGACTTAATTCAATTACTACAAATGAAAAGAAACAACTGTCTTTACCATTCAGTATCATGAAAGAACCTGAATATATCATCGCTATCGGCGCTTCTGCAGGTGGCCTTGAAGAGATTAATTCATTTTTTGACCACACACCTTTAGATAGCGTCTCCTATATTGTGGTACAGCATCTCTCAACTGAATTTAAGAGCAGGATGGTGGAGGTACTAGCGAAGCACAGCAGGCTTACTGTGGAAGAAGCAACAAACGGAATGGCTGTGGAATGCAACCAGGTATATCTTATTCCGCATAATAAGTATATGACCATTCAGAATAATAAATTATACCTGAGGGATAAGGAAAAAACGGAAACCCCGCATTTAACAATAAATACCTTTTTCAATTCCCTGGCGGCAGATTGTGGCAGAAGGTCTATCGGGATTATATTGTCTGGCCTGGGCAGTGACGGCGCCGAAGGAATTATAGCAATCAAAAAAGCAGGCGGCATGGTTATGGCACGTAACCCTGAAACTTCCGCTTATCCAGGCATGCCAACAAGGGCTATTGCAACAGGCATGGTTGATTATATCCTGGAGCCTGCAGCTATGCCGGATACCATTGAGGATTTTGTGAAATATGAAGGTGCTTTACAGCTGGAGATCCATGAGGATGAAGAAAGCCTGGTGGCAATAGTGAATCTGATCAAGGAGAAGTCGCCCCTGGATTTCTCGGATTATAAGGGTTCAACAATATTAAGGCGTACCAAGAGAAGGGCTGCATATCATGATTTTGTTTCGCTTGGTAAATATCTGGAGTATTTAAAGCAGGCACCAGAAGAATTAGAAGCACTATCTAAGGATTTCCTGATTAGTGTAACTGCATTTTTCAGAGATAAAGATGCCTTTGAGTACATTCAGAAAAATGTCCTGCCGGGAATATTAAAAAAGCTGGTACCCGGAGAGGAGTTGAAATTCTGGATTGCCGGTTGTGCTACAGGTGAAGAAGTATATTCATTTGCGATTTTAATTGCAGAGCAGCTTACCGGCGATTTAGAAAATACAGTGGTGAAAATCTTTGCTACTGATATCGACACTGCTGCCTTGCTCCATGCTGGGAAGGGCATCTATCGGTCTGATGTAGTGAAAAATGTATCTCCGGAATATCTGAATAAATATTTTATTAAAGAAGACGATCAGTACAGAGTAAAGCCAATATTACGCAAAATGACCATTTTTGCCAAGCATGACCTCGTAAAAAATCCTCCTTACTGCAATATGAATTTTATCAGCTGTCGAAATCTGCTGATTTATATGGCACCTGTATTGCAAAAGAAAATCTTTACGATGCTGCTGTTCGGCCTCAAGATGGACGGGTATTTATTTCTCGGTTCCAGTGAAAACCCTATGCCGATTATCCAGAACCTGGAAACTGTGAATAAACAATATAAAATTTACCGTAACATTAAATCAAAAAGAG
>JAATFQ010000209.1 GCA_015655115.1 Sphingobacteriales bacterium | reverse complement strand
CAGGCGTGCTGGATGTGAATACCTCGGCCGGCATGTTCCTCGCCAAGGTGACGGACCTGGAATCACAAGCCTCTTTGCTCAGGATCCAGCTGATAGCGATCGATCTGCTGAAAAAACAAATCTCGGATAAAAAAGATAATGTTAGCCTCAACTTTAATATGGAAGGAAATATTGACCCGCTGCTGGCCGCCCTGATCGCTAATTTCAATGGCCTGCTGGCAGATAAAAATATCCTGCTGCAGACTTACAGCAATACCTCACAGCCCGTTTCGGAAATCAATACGCAGCTCCTGCAGGTCAAAAATGCAGCACTCCAGAATATCCGCGCGTCTGAACAGCGTATCCGGAAAAACCTGTCTTTCCTTAATACCCAATTGTCGCAGGCCAATGCTCAGGTAGCTGCCCTGCCGGCAGCCGAAAGGGATATCGTAAGCCTGCGCCGCGATTTTGAGATCAATGAAAAGGTATATTCATTTTTGTCGGAGAAGAAACTTGAAGCTCAGATCAACCGCTCGGCAATAGTCCCCGGCGCAACAATCATCGAAAAAGCTCAGTTACAAAATAACCCTGTTACACCTGATGTACGCGGAACGTACCGCTCATCAATCTTGATGGGAATGCTGACCGGGATTGTCCTGATTATGATGATCAGGGTGCTGAATCCTTTTATTTACAATAAGGAACTGGTGGAAAGCCTCACGGGCCAGCCTATTATCGGTATGATCAGCAAGTTTCCTGAACGTATTGATGACGATAGTAAACAGATCCTCAATTTAACGAAATCCAGATCTGTATTTTCTGAATCTATACGCGCTATACGTACTAACCTGAATTTCCTCGCAGCAGAAAAAAATAGTAAACTGATCTGTATTACTTCTGAAGTTTCTGGTGAAGGAAAATCTTTTGTCGCCATTAGCCTGGCCAGTACGCTGGCCCTGATAGAAAGAAAGGTGATCCTGATCGGCGCAGATCTCCGCCGCCCTAAATTACACAAAACCTTCGGCCTGCCCGGCGATAAAGGTTTGAGCAATTACCTGATTAACCAATGTGGGATAACAGATATTATCCACCATATTGAACACGAGAATTTTGATTTTATAAGCGCCGGAATTATCCCGCCGAATCCCTCGGAGTTACTGAATAGCCTGCGCATGCAGGAGCTGCTTACTACACTGAAGGAAAGATATGAGATTATTATTTTAGATACGGCACCTATCGGACTGGTTTCTGATTCTATCCCGCTGATCCGCTGGAGTGATATTAATCTGTTTTTGATCAGATATGCCAGGTCTACTTATAATGCCGCGATGATACCAGACCGGCTGGCGAAGGAATACCACCTGAACAATTTTATGATTGTGCTGAATGCCTTCGAAGAAAACCATCTGTTTAGCACTTTCCACAAGAACAACGGATCAGGCACGCGTTATACGGATTATAGCACCTATAAAAGCGCTGGTTACTATGTGGATGAAGAAAAAAAAGGGTGGGATTGGAAACGCTGGTTTAAATGGTGACCGATAAAATGGAAACGGCATCAGCACTTGACAATAGGAGATGGTACCCTGTTTGTACCGCCTCACGTGCCGAGAAGAAAGCATACCAGGCATTGATGGCTAAGGGTATTGAAACTTATCTGCCGCTGCAGCGCCAGTGCAAACAATGGAGCGACAGGAAAAAATGGGTGGAAGAACCGCTGATCAGGTCGTACGTTTTTGTCCTGATCAACCCGCAACAGCAAACGGAAGTGCTGATGACTAACGGTGTTTCGCGCTTTATCTATTTTTCTGGCAGGATAACGGCTATGCCCAACCGCCAGATTGTTGAACTGAAACTGCTCCTGGCAAGTGCTTATGAGCTGGAAGTGACGGAAGAGAATCTGATGCCGGGCGAACCGGTGGAAATTAAGGCCGGCCCACTGAAAGGAATTAAAGGGGTGATGATTAGTTACCGCTCTAAAAATCAATTGCTCCTCAGTCTGGGTAGCCTGCAGCAATCTATTGTCGTCAATGTGCCTGCCGCCTTTATTGGCAGGACCACGGCTGTTGAAAGGATGAACGTCAAAACGTAACTCCACACGCAAGCCGGATTTATATATTTACTAATGAGTAGGTTACAAAACAATATGTGACTGAGGAGGCGAAGCTGTGTTTAGCTGTATATGTCGGAAAAGATAGTGTTTTTAACTTTGGAAACTTTTAGGTCGACCGGCGGCATTCAAAAAATGAACCGCATGATGGCGCGTACGCTGTACCGGCTGGGATTGAAATATAATTGGGATATCAGTGTTTATGCCGCTAATGACTCTCCTGCAGAGCTGATGGAACGATACCTGCCGGCAAGGCTTTTTTTCGCTTTTAGTAAAAATAAAATGAAGTATACCCTGGCCGCTTTAAGGACAGGCCTGACAGCTGACGTAGTGATCCTTAGCCATATCAACCTGTCGCTGGTCGGCTGCCTCCTGCATCTGCTGAATCCCAAATGCAGGATCTTCCTCATCGCTCACGGCATAGAGGTATGGCGCCCCCTCAGATTTTGGAAAAAAGCAATCTGGCATGTGGCAAGCCGCATTGTCTGTGTAAGCAGCTTTACCAGAACACAGGTGATGGACAGGCATGGTGCCAGCGCCAGCCGCTGTATGATCATCAATAATGCACTGGATCCCTTTTTGACTTTGCCACAGGAATTTGAAAAACCAGTCACGCTGCTGGAACGCTACAGGATAAATCCTGTAGCTAAGGTGATCCTTACCTTGACACGTATCTCTGCTACGGAGCACTTTAAAGGGTATGACCTTATTATACAGGCTGTGCATGCCCTGAAAAAAAGTATGCCGGACGTGATTTACCTGCTCGCCGGCCCTTATGATGAAATGGAAAAACTGCGCCTCGATAAACTGATAGCAGGTTATCGGCTGCAGCCTAATGTGATCCTGACGGGCTTTATTGCCGAGGATGAACTTTCTGCCCATTTCCTGCTGGCAGATTTGTTTGTGCTGCCGAGTAAGAAGGAAGGCTTTGGGCTGGTGTTTATGGAAGCAATGGCCTTTGGACTGCCTGTGATTTGCGGCAACGCTGACGGCAGTACGGATGCAGTACGGAATGAAAAAATGGGTACAGCGATTGACCCTGACGACCTGAAGGAGCTGGTAGTGGTGATGATGGCCAAACTAAACAGGACGATGAGTAAAGAGGAGCGCCTGCAGATCCAGCAGGAATGCCTGAAGTTTTTTAATGAAGATAGATATATGAATGCTATAGCAAATTTGATCTGTGATGAAACCGCTGTCTGACTCCACATGGGACATGGAGATTACTCCGCACAATAAAATGCTCGACTTAAAGCTGAAGGAGGTCTGGCAGTACAGGGATTTACTATGGCTGCTGGTGAAGCGCGATTTTGTCTCTTTTTATAAGCAAACGATTTTAGGCCCGCTGTGGTTCTTTATTCAGCCCATTTTTACAACTATCATTTTTACTTTTATTTTCGGCAGCTTAGCAGGAATGTCTACGGACGGACTCCCCCAACCGCTGTTTTACATGGCTGGCATTACCTGCTGGAATTATTTTGCCGACTGTCTCAATAAAACCAGTACGGTGTTTAAAGATAATGCCGGTATTTTCGGGAAGGTGTATTTTCCAAGGCTCATTATGCCGCTGAGCATTGTGGCCTCTAACCTGATCCGCTTTGCGGTACAGATGCTGCTGTTCCTGCTGATGATTGTATATTACCTGGCAGTGGGGAAAGATTTTGGCCCTAACTGGTATATCCTGCTCTTTCCCTTTTTGGTGGTGCTGATGGCCTGCCTGGGATTGGGCCTGGGACTGATGATCTCCGCAATGACGACGAAGTACCGGGACCTTGCTTTCCTGGTCACTTTCGGCGTGCAGCTCCTGATGTATGCAACTACAGTGATCTACCCTTTGTCTACCGCTATGCAGAAGTTTCCGGCGTATGCATGGATAATAGAATATAACCCTATGACACCCGTGATGGAGACTTTCAGGTACGGATTTTTAGGTAAAGGATCTTTTAGCTGGGAAGGCCTGGGCTGGTGTACGGGCATCACAATGGTGATCTCGCTGCTGGGTATGATTCTTTTTAATAAAGTGGAAAAAACTTTTGTGGATACGGTATAATGACAGACGGAAACGAACTCATGAGCAGGATTGCAATTAAAGCAGAGGGACTGTCGAAGGTTTACCAGCTGGGCGAAATAGGTACGGGAACAATATCGCGCGACCTGGAACGCTGGTGGGCCCGCTTGCGTGGCAGGGATGACCCGTTTTTGCGCATCGGTGAACCGGATAAGAGGTTTAGCAAAGGCAACAACGGACTGATATGGAGCCTGAAGGAGCTGAACTTTGAAGTTGAACAAGGGGATGCAGTGGGTATTATCGGAAGAAATGGTGCCGGCAAAAGTACACTGCTCAAAATATTAAGCCGGGTAACGAGCCCCACAACGGGCAGCGCTAAAGTTAAAGGCCGTATAGCGAGCTTGCTGGAGGTAGGCACTGGTTTTCATCCGGAGCTGACAGGCCGCGAGAATGTGTTTTTAAATGGAGCGATTATGGGTATGCGCCATGCGGAAATTAAACGCAAGTTCGACCAGATTGTAGATTTTGCAGGTGTAGAAAGGTATATAGATACGCCCGTCAAACGCTACTCGTCGGGTATGTATGTAAGGCTTGCCTTTGCTGTTGCAGCTCACCTGGATTCGGAGATCCTGATCGTAGATGAAGTGCTTGCTGTTGGCGATGCTGAATTCCAGAAGAAATGCTTAGGCAAGATGGGCGAAGTAAGCACACGCGAAGGCCGCACGGTTTTGTTTGTGAGCCATAATATGGAAAGTATAAGGTCTTTATGTAATCAGGGCATGGTGCTTAATAATGGACAGGTGCTGTTTAATGGCAGTGCCGATGAGGCGATCAGGGCATATGCCGGCATTGCCGCTGATGACCTCCAGCTTATTCGGCTCGAAAATCATCAGCTGAGTGCTGAGGTATGCCTGGTAAATTTTGAAATTGACCAGGCCAGTCTGTATAGTCACCAGGACCTTGACTTTAAGCTTTCACTGGAGAGCACGCTAAAAAATAATATACAATCGCTCGCACTGTTTATTTATGATGCTTTTGAGCAAAAAGCTGCCTTTATTGACCTGCGCTGTAATGATTTGTTTAACCGCACTGCGCTGACGAATACGGTGGCGCTCAATGGCTGCTTAAAAAATATCCCCCTCATTCCGGGGAAATATAAAATAGGCCTGCATGTGCAGTCGAATCTGCTGTATAAAGATTTTTTTAATCTCCTGCAGTTTGAGGTGTTGCAAAAAGAAATGACAGACGGACTGCTTCCTTATCCTTTGCAGGTGAGGGGAAATACAGAAATGGAATATAGTTTTACGATCCGGTGAGTATACGCCAAATGATTGGGTATAAATCAGATCAAATGTATATAAATCAAATTAAGCTGACAGATGGACTATAAAAAGCTTTATGCAGGTAAAGACACGGGATATTTTGCACATGACCGGACAGAGTTATTGCCTTTTATCCCAAAAAACATCAAGTCTGCCCTGGATATCGGCTGTGGCAATGGCGCCTTCGGTATGCTGCTGAAGAAAACCTTTCCCGGTCTGGAAGTATGGGGCGTAGAACCCGACGATTTTTCCGCAGGGGAAGCAGCAGACAGGCTGGATAAGGTGATCAACGGATTGTTCAGCAATACTGACCCGGGATTTGCAGGAAAAAAGTTTGATATCATATTTTTTAATGACGTGCTGGAACACCTGTCCGACCCTGCAGAGGCTATCACGATGTGCAGGGCCCTCCTCAGCGCAGACGGTCATATCATCGCTTCTATTCCCAATATCCGCTGGTATCCGGTGGTGTTGTCGCTGCTGCGGTATCAGGATTTTAAATACAGCAATGCCGGGGTGATGGATAAAACACATTTACGGTTTTTTACACGGAAAAGTATGATCAGACTTTTTGAAGATAGCGGCTGTAAGGTGGTGTCCATAACGGGAATCAATAAAAGCACAGACTTTAAGTTTTACAATGTCCTGAATTTCCTGATGCTGGGTAAGCAGGAGGATATGAAATATCCGCAGTTCGTTACGGTCGCCACTTTTATATGACAGCACTTAAAGTTGACATCATTATTTTAAGCTACGCAAAGACTGCACAGCTGCAGCAGATTACTATTGAGGCGATTGAAAGCCTGTTTCTATCTGAAAACCCACTTGAGATCGGGTTTGAAGTGCTGGTACTGGAGTCTAACAGAGACCTGGCACCTTATCAGTACCCTAATACGAAAACGATCTACCCTGAAGATGAGTTTGGATTCAACAAATACCTGAATATCGGGATTGCCCAAACTTTCAATACATATGTATGCCTCTGCAATAATGACCTGATTTTCCACGAACACTGGGCTTCGGAACTGATCAAAACCATGACCGAAAATCCTGCCATTCAATCGGCGAATCCCTATTGCCCGCGCTTTGGTTATCACGAGAGTATTCAAAATGGCCCTGATGTACTGTTAAGACATCAAACTATGCACCTGAACGGCGTACTTACGGGCTGGTGTATTTTTGTTAAACGCAGTATATTTGAAACCATCGGCTTACTGGACGAACAGTTCGGCTTCTGGTATGCCGATAATGATTATGATTTTACACTGCGCAGGTATAAGCTGTCTCATGCCCTGGTGAAAAGATCGAGGGTAACCCACCTGCTCAGCCAGTCGCACGATACGTTAATGGATAAAAAGGAAGAGATGACTACCGGGCAAAGGGAGAAGTTTGAAAGAAAATGGCTCAGGAGGTCTTTCCTGCAAAGGTTAATGACCTGGCTGAATGACCGCCTTATTCCTTATAAAGGATAAAGCAATACTTTTATGATCATCAATTGAAGAAAGTTATTAAAATAAGATACCTGAACGGGATTAACCGTTCTATAGCAGAAAAAGAAATCCTGACAGCACTGCTGGATGATTTTATTTTTGAAGAGAGCGATGCGCCTGATCTGGTTCTTTTTGGTCCCTATGGAAACGATGTCCCCCCTGCCGGAAAGTATATCCGCGTAGGCTATTTCTGCGAAAATATGAGGCCCGACTTTGCTGTGTGCGACTGGGCTTTCGGTGTACCCCGCGAGGAGGAGGTGAATCACCCTAATTATAAAAGAATACAGTGGCATGGCCTCAACCCGGAATTGCTGGTGAAACAGCTGGACGACAATGCCATTGACAGGATCATCAGTACAAAAAGTAAGTTCTGTAACTTCCTGTATTCGCACCCCGTGCCTTACCGGGAGGAGTTCTTCAGACAACTGGGAAAGTATAAAAAAGTAGATGCCCCGGGAAGATCGATGAACAATATGAAGGGGATAGATGTCGCCTATAAAGGGAACTACTGGGAAAGGAAGAAACAGTTTATCTCTGCCTACAAATTTACGGTGGCCTTCGAAAATTATAGCTATCCCGGTTACCAGACCGAAAAGTTATACGATGCCATGCAATGCAATAGTCTGCCGGTCTATTGCGGAGACCCCTTTATCGGCGATGTTTTTAATACGCGGAGTTTTGTGAATGCTGCAGATTATATCCCGGTCCATAGTTCCCCGCTGATCTCTTTCCTGGAGAAAAACGCACAGATGAATTTTACCGATATGCGGCCCCAGTTTTTACATGGCCCGCAGCACAGGATTCAGCGAAAGCTGAAAGCCTGGGGAAGGAGCCTGAAAATGAAACTGCAGTTCGACCGGCTAAATTTCGACCCTTTGATTGACCGTATTATTGAAATAGATACCAGGCCCGATCTGTATAAACAGCTGCTGCAGGAAAGCTGGCTGATCAACAATACCCCACCGGAAAATTTGTCGACCAAAAGCCGCTGGGAGCTAATTTTGAGCAAAATATGATTGTTTTCGGCAGGATGATCTTTACCACCAGATTCACTTTCCACGAAGGATGAGCTTACCTCTGGTGTCGGTTATTATCCCGTTTTATAACTGCGAACGTTTTCTGCAGGCCACTATACAATCCGCTATAGACCAGACCTGGCCGGCGAAGGAGATTATCCTGGTGAATGATGGCGCTACAGACGGTTCCCTGGCGATAGCAAAAAGTTATGAAGGTGACGGCATCAGGGTTTTCAGCCAGGAAAATAAAGGTGCCGCAGCCGCAAGAAATTACGGACTGAGGGAAGCGAAAGGGGCATATATACAATTTTTGGATGGCGATGACCTGTTGAGTGCCGATAAACTGAGCACACAGCTGAATTTGCTGCTTCCTAATCCCGGTAAGATTGCCGTTTGCAATACGATACATTTTAAAGATGGCACAGACCCGCTCTCCTGCAGCCCCTCGCCACATGAGGAGTCTTTTTTACTGGATACTGCCCCTGTACATTTCCTCATTAACCTATGGGGAGGATATGCGGATAACGGCTCTATGGTCACGGTCCATTCGTGGCTCTGTTCCCGCTCTATCATTAATGAGGCGGGTCCCTGGAATGAAAGCCTGACTGTTGATGATGACGGCGAATACTTTTGCCGGGTGCTGCTGTCTGCACAGGGGGTGCTGAAATCCAAGGGTTACAGCTATTACAGAAAACACCTCCACGCCAATAACCTCTCGGCCGGTAAAACAAGAAAAAACCTGGGATCAGAATTGAAGGCGTTGACCTTAAGATTTAACCATATCGCTGAACGTCTCCATGCTATACCTTCAGAACAGGTACACCTGGAACAAGCCTACCTGCGCAGTTTACATCAGTACCGGCTGAAGGTGTATCCGCAATACCCGGATCTGCTGAAGCAGGCGCAGGAGGAGATCAACAGCATCAATGCAGACTTCAGCTTTGTGTACCACTTCCCCGGCAAAACAGGCGAGCTGCTGAACAGGCTGCTTGGCTGGAAAGCCACGAAAATAGTGCAGATGACAAAGCATTTTTTAATGAACAGCAGGCGCCGATGATTACTATAGTGGTCTGTTCTGTAAATCTCTTCCAATTTGAACAGTTCGAAGAGAGCGTCCGTAACAGTATCGGTACGCCCTATGAGCTCATCAGGATTGACAACAGCCATAATGACTATGGGATTTGTGAAGCCTACAATAAAGGGGCAGCCCGGGCAGCCTACCCCTATCTGTGTTTTGCACACGAAGATATCCTTTTTGGTGCCATGAACTGGGGTCCCCCGCTCATTGCGGCATTTAACAGCAGGCATGCCGGGATCATAGGCATCGCCGGAAGTAAATACAAATCATTGGCACCGGGTGTATGGTCGAATAATAATGCGGCACTGGATTGTTATGCTATTGTGCAGCACTACCCTTTGGCACAGCGCCGGGAGCTGCAGGTAAATAATCCAGGTGCAGATCAGGATTATGCGGAGGTGAAAACGCTCGACGGTGTTTTCCTGTTTACCAGCGGCGAAATCTGGCGCAAGAACCAGTTTGATGCGGCCACCTTTAAAGGTTTCCATAGTTATGACCTCGATTTCTGCCTGCAGGTCGGACGCTCATATCCATTATATGTGGCCTATCACCTGATGATCGAACACCTTTCGCCAGGTAAGCTGGACAGCAGCTGGGTAGAACAGTCTATCCTGCTGTCTGAAAAATGGAAAGCTTCTTTACCTCTGGGGAATTTGTCTTTTACCGAAAGCAGAAAGATGGAATGGTCGAAAAAAAGACACTTTTTCCTGAGCATGCTGATTTATAATTCGTCACTGGCAGCAGCGCTAAAGGTGTTTTTTGATTTCGGCTATTTCAGGTTCTTTTCTTTGAAAAACAACCTTTCTTTCGCCGCCGAAATTTGCAGCAGCTTTTGCAGAAAACTCACCCGTCGCCTAAGGGCTCAACCGACAGCAACAAAAAACTCATGATAGCGGTAATTACCTCTTGTTTACAACCTATAGCAGTTAAAAGTTTCTTCAGCTTTGAAGAAAGACTGCAGCAGACCCGGCTTGGCCTGGCCAAACTGGAAAGGCTGGACTTTGACCGCAGCTTTTTACTGGACAACTCGGACCTGCTGAACCAGACAGTTCTGGAGGACTTGCTGAAGGATTTTAAAGAGCTCGAAAAATACCATGGCCGCCAGTTTCAATTCGGCAATAAAGGGCTGAATGAGGCCTTATTGATATTGAATCATCTGCGGCATCTGCCACCGGATGTACCTATTTTAAAAATAAGCGGAAGGTATTACCCTAATGAACATTTTGAGTTCCCTAATTCCGGACTTTTTTCCAGGTATGACTTTATTGGTATCGGCGAGAATTTTGACAAAAGGGTTTCTTCATTTAATACCAGGGCCTATTTTATCAAGAATAAGTCTGTATGGGAAACAGCACTGGTGCTGGCAGTGGAAGAAATACTGTCATATGCCAGGGGAATTCATGGATTAAAGAGCCTTTTCCAGTCGCTCGCCGCTTTTTATAAATCCAGCCCGGGTGTCCCCTATCAGCTTTCACTGGAACAGGCATTGGCCAGGGTCCTGAAAGCACAGCAAAATTACCTGCTGATAAATAAAACGAATATTGAAGGTCATGTTGCGGGCTCTGCACATATAGATTTTATCCAGGAATAATATCAGAAACAATAAAATGATACCCTTCAACCGAAAAGATATACTTCAATTAAAATGAGACCTCTAAATCTTTTTTATCAGGAACCCGACCCTGACAGATGGTTTAAGTTTGACCGCTACCCGAGGAGGCTCATCCGCCGGATCTGGAGAGGTAAACAACGTCCCGGCGGGGTGATGCAGATTGCTATCAGCCTAATGAAAGGCCTGGATCGTCTGAACATCCCTTACCGCTTCAACGATTTTAGCTATATCAAAAAACATCCGGCAGAAATAGCCTGCATTATCGGCAAACCACAAGTGCTGTTTAACAGACCCTGGAAAAACCCGGTAGTGTTTGGTGCCGGTGTATATTCTCACCCTGTAGAATGTCCGGATCTTTTGGTCAGGTATCCTCATGTTAAACGCTTTTTAGTACCGGGAGAATGGATGAGAAAGATGTGCGAACCCTATTATGGCGATAAGGTACTGGTATGGCCGGCAGGGATCGATACACTCTCCTGGTGCCCCGCCCCCCTGGAGAAGAAAGTGTTCGACTTCCTCATTTATGATAAAAAAATATGGCCCGCCCAGTTAAATGATAATGAGTTGCTGAATTCGATCACGAAAAATCTTGATGCAAAACAGCTGAAATACCAGCTGATTTATTATGGCAGCTATACAGAGCAGGAGTTAAAAAGTAAACTGTCCAACTCCAATGCAGTTATATTTTTATCTGTCCATGAAACACAGGGCCAGGCTTATCAGCAGATCCTGTCTACCAATACCCCCATCCTGGCATGGAACAGAGGGGGATACTGGCAAGACCCGGCCTATTACCCGCATCGGGTGAAATATCAGCCGGTGAGCTCCGTGCCCTACTGGGACGGACGCTGCGGACTGCAATTCGCTACGCCGGATGAGTTCCCCGGTCAGCTGGCCCTTTTCCTCGAACAACGGGAATCGTTTGCCCCCAGGCAGTATATCCTGGATAACCTGACACTCGAGAAAAGTGCAGCCATGTATTGTGCTATTGTTGAACAGCTGAATAAAGAAATAGAGCATGAATAAACTACTGCACATTGCGATCATTGCCGACCCTGAACTGCCTGTTCCGCCGGTTTTTTATGGAGGAATAGAACGGATCATCGATATGCTGGTTAAAGGATACAGCAAACAGGGCCATAGGGTAAGCCTGTTTGCTCATGCAGATTCGCTGACGGAGGCCCGCCTTTATCCGTATAAAGGTAAAACCAGCGGCAATACAATAGATTTTATCAGGAATACCTGGTTAATCAACCGGACACTTATCGGTGGGGATTTTGATATTGTGCATAGTTTCGGGCGACTGGCGTATCTTTTGCCGGTTTTGCCGCTCCGCTTACCGAAGCTGATGAGCTATCAGCGGAGCCCGACGCTGACGCAGGTTAAAAAGGCAGTGTTACTGGCAGCGGAAACTACCCTCTCTTTTACCGGATGCAGTGACTTCATTAGTGGCCAGTTGCTTCCTTATGCCCCTTCTTTTACCATATTTAATGGCGTGCCCCTCTCTACTTATACGTTTCGTGCACATGTAGATGAACAGGCGCCGCTGGTATTCCTCGGCAGAGTGGAACCCATCAAAGGTACACATATCGCCATCCAGGTAGCCATAGCATCGCGCAGAAAGCTCATTATTGCAGGGAACATCCCCGATGTCTATATCCGGTATTTTACTGAAGAAATAGAACCTCTGCTGAATGAACAGATTCAATATATCGGCCCGGTAAATGACACACAAAAAAATGAATTACTGGGTACAGCTGCTGCTTTATTGATGCCGATCAAATGGGACGAACCTTTCGGAATTGTGATGGCAGAAGCACTGGCCTGCGGAACTCCTGTGATAGGCTTTAAAAGAGGAGCTGTACCAGAGGTGATTAAACATGGGCTGAATGGCTTTCAATGTACTACAGCCGATGAAATGACAGGTTTTGTGAAACGGCTCCATGAGCTTGACAGACGGCAGATAAGAAAAGATGCCGAAGTGAGGTTCTCGGCAGAACTGATTGCAGGTTTGTACCTGCGCCTGTATGCTGCCCTGATATCGGCTGCAGCAAATAAAGTTATCCCTGCATTCAAGCCCGTTAAAAGCTAAGTCAACAGGTACTCAAACCAGCCTTTACGCAATTCGCTCAAACAATCATGGAACATTACCAGACACCGGCTCTTTTCATTACGGAGAAAAAATATATCGACTACAGTATCCCCGGCGGTGTACAGCGCTGCACGGAGGAGTTTGTGCACTATTTCGAAAAAGCAGGATATGCTTTAACCATTTTCAAGGTACAGCCTGTGGTTACGGTATTAAAGAGAATTAAAATAAAACTGGGCCTGGAGACCTATGATCTTTACGAAGCGGATCAATACCTGGAAGAAATTACCGCAGCCGTGATCTCCGGAAATATAAAAATCGTGCTCTTTAACCAGCTGAATCTGGCCCACTGGACGGACGCACTGAAGAAACGGTTGCCTGATGACGTGCGCTTTATCGGCCTCTCTCATGGCAATGAAAGCGGCGATTATCTCCATGAGGCCACCAATACCGGCAGGACTACTTTCCTGCAAACCTGGCGGCTCGGTAAACTGCTGGTCAAAGAGCACCACCTGTTCCGGCATTTATTAAACGGAGTGATTACGATCAGTGAGCATGACAGCTATATCAATCAATGGCTGGGTGCCGGAAACGTTCTTTATTTACCGAGAATACTTCAGCCTGATTTGATCAGCTGGATCCCTGTGCCGGATACGATCGGATTTGTGGGCACTCTCAATCACTTGCCTAATTTACAAGGCATCACCGATATGGCGGAAGCTTTAACAGCACGAAACTTCAGCGGACAGCTGCGCCTGGCTGGCGGCCCCCCGGAAACAGGTTATGATTTAGCAAAGAAATACCCTTTTATCCACTATTCCGGCGCACTGACCGAGACGGAGTTACGTAAAGAAGTGGCCTCCTGGTCTGTCTTTTTAAATCCTGTTTTCTGGTATTCCCGCGGATCTTCTACCAAACTGGCCCAGGGGCTGGCCTGGGGACTCCCGGTAGTGTCTACCCCTGCGGGTACCAGGGGCTACGACTTGTCTGATCCGGACCTGTGCTGTGCAGACAATACCCCTGCCAGCTTTGTCACGAAGGTACTCAGTACGCTCGCTTCCCCCTCATTGCTGTCGGCCCTGAAACAAACAGCAGAAAACAATACCAAAACATTCAACCTTGAACCATGGCTGCTGCAGCTCCGTCTGTTTGTAGCTAAAATTACCGGAACCGATGCCTAAGGTACTGATCATCTCCCCTTATTTCCCTCCGTCTAATGCAGCTGATATGCAGCGCATCCGGATGAGCCTGACCTATTTTAAGCAGTTTGGCTGGGAGGCAGAAGTAGTGGCCGTGGCCGATAAATATTCAGAGAGTCAAAAAGACGGACTGTTGCTGCAAAGTATACCCGAAGGAATAAAAATCCATTATGTAAAAGCATGGGATAAAAAAAGGACTTCAAAGTTTGGCCTGGGCAGCCTGGCCTTAAGGTCAATGTGGTACTACCGGCAAATGGTCAGTCAACTCCTGAAGACTAATAAATTTGACCTGATTTATTTTTCTACAACGCAGTTCCCGCTTTGCATCCTCGGTGCTTACTGGAAAAGAAAGTTCGGTACTCCCTATATCATTGACATGCAGGACCCCTGGCACTCTGATTACTACCAGGGCAAGCCTAAAGCAGAACAGCCCCCAAAATACTGGTTTTCCTACCGCCTGAATAAATACCTGGAACCACTGGCCATGCGCCATGTGGATGGGCTGATCAGCGTGTCAGGAGATTATATCACCACGCTGCAGGAACGCTATCCCCGGCTTGCGGCAATGCCCTGCGCAGTAATTACTTTCGGGGTATTTGAGCGCGACTTTTTAATTGCCGAAAGCAATAAGGACCGCTTTACACCCATACTGGCGGCAGGCCGGATCAATATCGTTTATGCAGGCCGTGGCGGGAAGGATATGCACAGGGCTATAACACCTGTATTTGAAGCTTTAAAGGATGGGCTCCGTGCTGACCCTGCTTTATTTAAAAAACTGCATTTTTATTTTATAGGTACCAGTTATGCCCCGGCAGGTAAAGGACAGCTCAGCATCATGCCCCTTGCAGTCCGGCATGAGGTAGACGCACAGGTGACAGAGATCAGCAGCAGGATAAGCTTTTACCACACGCTGCTAACGCTGCAGCAGGCTGACGCACTGTTTGTACCAGGTTCTGACGACCCTCAGTATACGGCATCTAAAATATATCCCTATCTCTTCAGCAGAAAGCCTCTGCTGGCGGTATTTCATGAACACAGCAGTGTAGTGGAGGTGATCCGGAAATGCAGCGTTAATGCCACCCTGATCAGTTTTGGAGATACCGAAAAAAAAGAAACCATCTATCAGACCTTGACAGCCTGGGCATCGGGCAGCCTGCCCGCACTTGAATTAACAGCAGCTATTGAAGATTATACCGCAGAAAATATGACCAGACGACAAACAGAATTGTTTAATCAGGTATTGAACAGGCAATGAAGAAATTAGCCATCATTATTACCCATCCTATACAGTATTACGCACCTGTTTTCAGGCTGCTGCATGCACGCAGGGTACTGGAAATTAAGGTTTTCTATACCTGGGGAGAAGAAAGTATCAAAAAGTTTGATCCCGGATTTGATCAGACGATCGCCTGGGATATCCCCCTGCTGGAAGGTTATCCCTATGAATGGGTGAAAAATACAGCTTCGGATAAGGGATCTCATCATTTCAGGGGAATTATTAACCCCGGCCTGATAGCGCGTATACGCTTGTGGAATCCTGATGCACTGCTGATTTATGGCTGGGCATACCAAAGTCATCTGGAGGCGATCCATTATTTTAAGAATAAAATGCCCATCTTTTTCCGCGGAGATTCTACCCTGCTCAACCAGCCTCCGGGTATAAAAAAATGGCTTAAATATCTCTTCCTGACCTGGGTTTATGAGCAGGTGGACCAGGCGCTGTTTGTAGGCACCAATAATAAGGCTTATTTCAGGTACTACGGAATGAAGCAGGAGCAGCTCAGCTTTGTGCCGCATGCCATTGAGAATGAACGCTTCAGCGAAAACCGCAGCGCAGAAGCCACCAGCCTGCGCCAATCGCTGAACATTGCCGATCAGGAGATCCTGATCTTATATGCCGGAAAGTTTAACGCGCGCAAAAATGTAACCTTATTGCTCAATGCTTTCCTGGCGCTGAATTCATCAGCCACACATCTGCTGCTGGCAGGAAGTGGCAGCTGCGGGGAGCAGTTAAGGGCACAGGCAAAAGAAAGCGGATTGGCAAACCAGATTCATTTTATGGATTTCCAGAACCAATCTGATATGCCTGTAATATACCAGGCGTCGGACTTGTTTTGCCTGCCTTCTGTTGAGGAGACCTGGGGACTGGCCATCAATGAGGCTATGGCCTGCGCTACCGCAGTGCTTGCTGCTGATCGTGTTGGCTGTGCCATTGATCTGATAGAAGAAGGTTTTAATGGGTTCGTTTTTGAAACGGGATCATTAGCTTCTCTCACTGCACATTTAAAAGACCTTATCCGCATGGGCAGGCCCGGATTAAAAGAAATGGGCAGGCACTCAAAAAAAATCATCGACCACTGGACTTTCCTGACACAAGTTGCATTGCTAGAAGCTGCCGTTTTTAACCATGAATAATGCCGTTTCTATAGAACGCTATATCGTCCTTTTTATACCATGGCTGTTATCATTCTTATTGAGGGATTATGCTGTAGTATCTTACTTAACGGCCTGGCTGGGCTCTTTTTTTATATTTTATATCACCCTGACTGGACGGGTGAAAGCATTGCCTGAGGACCGGAGTGTTGCTGAACAATTGTTGCGCCCCATCTTCCTGGTGCAGCTGATTTTTGCAGGTTATATGTGCTGCACTTCGATATTTTACTTTTTCAATATTCTTGGATATGTTAATTTCCATCAGCCTGATGATTTCTTTGTACCCAATGACGAACAGCTGAAACTAACGGCCCAATGTCAGCGGTATTACTGCCTCGGACATGCGTCTTTTGTTTACGGCATACTCGTTTTTATGCGCTATCCGGTAGAAAGGAAGTATGAATATGACAAGTTTGAACTGTCCAGGCTAATCCTTCGCATAGCAATAATTACTTTTGCCCTGTCGTACCTGCTCGCCTTTTACAACGGGCTGTCGCAATTCTCGCATCAGCTGAATGTATTAAGCTTTATTTCGGGTACCCTGGCGCTGGCCTTTGCGATAACGGAAAGAAGAATGTGGTCTGTTATCGGTTGCGGACTACTGTATGGCTTTAATTTATACCATGCCTTACTATCGGGCTTTAAAGAGCCCATTATCCTTAGCATCCTCGTTTTAGGTATTTTTTTATATCCTGATTACAGGAGAACCATTACCTTCATTTTCGTCCCCCTCCTGCTCCTGCTTTTTACTTTGCTGCCAACCTACAACCGTATTTTCCGCGAGCAGGCATGGGCTGGCAACCGCTCTGCCGGCGAAGCGACGAGTTTAGCTCTCAGGGCCGCCCTTAACGGCGATAAGGTGAACAACGGCAATTGGGATTTTCTGGCCTTCAGGTTAAGCGAAATTGACATGTTTACTAAATATGTAAAGTCTACCCCCAGGAATGTGAATTTCTATGGTACACAGCTCATCAGGCAATCACTGACCGCAGTTATTCCGCGTGCGGTATGGCCTTCAAAGCCGGTTACGGAATCACAAGTCATGCAGCGGGTATATAAAGCCGGCGTGGTAGTCAGCGGATCAAAGGTATCCGCCAAACCCGCCTTTATTGTAGATGCCTACCTGTCTTATGGGGCAACGGGGATCTTTATATACTTATTTATCTATGGCGCCGTCTGCCAGCTGATCGCCATCAGGGCTGAAATGCTTTTTGGCGGTTACCTGCTGGGCACTGCTTTAATTTATACGGGACTTTTCCAGGTGTTCTGGCGGGGACAAAATTTTGAGTTTTTAATGAATGCGGTATGCTGGAGTTACGTAAGCATGTACATCATCTTCTGGACACTGCGCATCACTAAAATATTACAGCCCCGATGAGGATATTACAAATTACTGCGGCCTACAAACCGGCATACATTTATGGCGGGCCAACGATGTCTGTCGCCAAACTCAGCGAAGAAATTGCCGGGAGCACCTGCGGGGTAGAGGTCTTTACCACAACAGCGAATGGCGCTGCCGAACTTCCGGTACCGGCAAATGAAAAGCAAAATATTGACGGTGTACCAGTAAGGTATTTTAAGAGGATCACCGGAGACCACAGCCACTTCTCCCCGGCTTTGCTCATCACCTTATGGAGAGAGGTGCGTACGTTTGACGTGGTACATATCCATGCCTGGTGGAACCTCGTGTCTGTGTTATCCTGTGCAATAGCCTTGTTGCGAAAGGTACCTGTTATCCTGTCGCCACGGGGCACGCTGAGCAATTATTCCTTTAACAGCAACCATATGGCAATCAAAAAAATGATGCACCATTGGATAGGAAAACCATTGCTGAACCGGTGTTACGTGCATACTACCGCACAGCGGGAACAACAGGCTATGGCATTGCTGCTAAAACCCAAAGGCCTGTTCACGATCTCTAATTTTGTGAGTTTGCCCGCACTGTCAAAAATAACCACCGGAACATCATTTACCACGGAGATACCTGCCAAAAATAAAGCAGTGCTGAGACTATTGTTCCTTTCGCGTATTGACAAAAAGAAAGGACTGGAGCTTTTGTTTGAGGCGCTTTCAGCGATAAATATCCCCTATCACCTTTCTATTGCCGGTACAGGTGCGGCGGACTATGTTCAGCAGCTTAAACAGCTCAGCATAACCTGCCGGATCAATAATCATATCGATTGGCTGGGCTTTAAAAACGCAGAGGAAGGCAAGTTTGAGCTGATTGCGGCGCATGACCTGCTGGTGCTGCCTTCGTATGATGAGAACTTTGCAAATGTGGTGATCGAAAGCCTGAGTATGGGTACAGCAGTTTTACTGAGTAAACAGGTAGGGCTGGCTGCTTATACAGACATGAAGCAGCTGGGCTGGATCTGCGACACGAATGCGGCATCGATACGTACCGCTATAATGGCTATATCAAAAGATAGGGACGCCCTGGTGAGGATCAGAAAAAGTGCTCCCGGCATCATTAATGAAGATTTTAAGGAAAGCCGGATCATCAAAGAATACCTGGACATGTATAAAATAGTATGTAGACATGAATGAATACGAAAGTAATTCAGCTTTCACATTTGTAATATTGACTTTTAATGAGGAAGTACATTTACCCCGGCTACTGGCTTCTGTTGCCAGCCTGAATGCACCGGTTTTTATTCTGGACTCTGGTAGCACGGACCGTACACTATCTATTGCTGCGCAATTTGGTGCAACGGTAAAACAGCACCCTTTTTATAACCATCCACAGCAATGGGACCACGCGCTGAAGAATTTTGAGATACAAACACCCTGGGTGATTGGCCTGGACGCTGACCAGGTGGTAACCGAAGAGCTGAGCAAACGGCTGGCGGCCTTCCGCAACACGGATTATCCCGGAGTTGACGGGATCTATTTTAACAGGAAGAATTACTTCAAAGGTAAATGGATCAGATATGGTGGCTACTCCCCCTTTTTCCTGCTGAAAATGTTCAGGTTTAAAAATGGCTATTCTGATTTAAATGAACATATGGATCATCGCTTTATTGTACCGGGAAAAACTATGGTCTGGAAAAACGGCTACCTGCTGGAAGAAAATCTTAAAGAGAATAAAATAAGCTTTTGGATAGCTAAACATAACCGGTACAGTGATCTGCTGGCCGGTGAAGAAGTGGAACGCCGGCAGCAGCGGGGAACACAAACGATCAAACCCGCATGCTGGGGTACACCGGATCAGCGTACGGCGTTTTTAAAACAACTGTGGTGGCGCATGCCGTTATTTATCCGTCCGGCAGTCTATTTTATTTACCGGTACTTCTTCAGGCTTGGTATTCTTGATGGCTGGCAGGGCTTTATTTTCCATTTTTTACAGGCTTTCTGGTTCCGGCTGATTGTTGATATCAAGATACACGAGTTGCTCACGCAGGCAGCGAAGGGAAAGGACACACATGAAGAAAACTGATCTCTCTGCTTATAATAACTGGTCTTACAGCTCCGGGGCAGGCCGCATTAGAAGAATAGTGTGGTTTTATATCAATGCGCTGATCTTTAAAACCAGCATACTCCCTTTCAACAGGATCAAAGTATGCTTGCTCCGTCTCTTTGGAGCGCAGATCGGAAAGGGTGTGGTAATCAAACCCTGCGTAAATATTAAATACCCCTGGTTACTTTGTATCGGTGATCATTCATGGCTGGGAGAAAACGTATGGATCGATAACCTGGTGATGATCAATATAGGCAAAAATGTATGCTTATCACAGGGTGCAATTTTACTGACCGGAAGTCATGATTATAAAGATGTGGCTTTCCGCTTAATCACCGGCCGGATAGTGCTGGAAGACGGTGTATGGATCGGTGCCGCCGCAATAGTGAACCGGGGGATTACCGCGTCATCACATGCCGTACTTACTGCCGGCTCTGTGGCTGTAAAAGATCTGGAGCCTTACTCCATTTATCAGGGAAACCCCGCACGCCTGATCAGACTCCGCTCAATCTCCTGAAACCTGCTTCATCATACAGGTATTGAAAACTTAAAGGTACTGCCTTTACCAACCTCACTTTCGACCCAGATCTTTCCTTTGTGCCCACGGATAATTTCTGAACACAGATAAAGCCCGATCCCAAAACCATCTATGTTTTCGGTCTCTTTGGTTTCTACACGGTAATGCGGAAGGAACAGTTTGTCTATATGATGAGGTGCAATACCAAAGCCCTGGTCCCTGATACTGACCTCGACAGTTTTTCCACTCCCTGTGCAGGAGATTTCAATGGGCATATCTTTTTCAGAATATTTCGCCGCATTGCTGATCAGGTTGACCAGTACCTGCTCTATTTTATCACGGTCGGCATTTACTGCGATGTCCTCGCACGGAACAAAATTAATGGCACGCGAACTAACGATAAACAGCATTTCTTCAATTACATCCCCAATCAGCTCGTTGAGGATGAACTCCTGCTTGTTTAACGGAATCTTGCCAGCCTCAGCACCGGAAAGGTTGAGCAGGCTGTTGACCATAGCAAGCATTTTCTTTACCTGTCTTTCAACTTTCGATAAGGCACCGATACTAAAATTATCTTTCTGCTTCTTCGCCCAGTTGTTCAATAGCTGAATATAAGCCTTTAATGCAGTGAGTGGCGTTTTAAGCTCATGGCTAACGATGCCAATAAACTTGCTCCTCTTCACTTCGTTCTGCTTTTGTTGGGTGATATCGAGAATGATACCCGAAAAATAACCATTCCCCCCTTCAGGATTGCTGACTCCCCCGGTGATGCTCAGCCACCTGTCTTTACTGTCATGCAATCCAACTACAGGACATTCTACATAAATATTACTTTGCTCCTTTAAGGCCAGTTCAAATGAATCTGCTACAGTTTTTCTGTGTTTTAAAACCACCTGCTGTAAAGCATCTGCTAAAGACATTTCTTCCTGATCTGAAAATCCAAACAGCGCTTTGGTACGACTTGAAGGAAGAAATTTACGTGTGGAAAGTTCTATAACCCATATACCAACCTGAGCAGAATCTAAAGCAATCTTAACGATAGCTACGGCATCGGGCAGTTCAGTCTGGGTTGCCACAACCTCTTGATGCTGTCCAGCATTATTAACGCTGTTTGTATTCATTGTTGATAATTTGGATAGTTTTTTGTAAAAATACGCTATTTATCCGGTAATAACGCATCCTATACAATTTCAGTCTTGATACTAATCAATTTTACCATTTTTCAAAATTATTCTGGCACTGAAAATTAAGTCCTTATCCATTCTTGCTGCTGTTTCATTGATCAGGGTTTTGGTTCTATGTATTTTCCCTTTAAAGATTTCTTTGCCTTGATTGGCAGTTCTTATTTTGAATTCAAATTCTTTCCACGCTGATTAAACCGTCGGAATGGCTACATAAAACGTTGTTCCTTTACCTTCCTCGCTTTCCAGCCATATCCGGCCATGATTAGCCTTTATATAGTCTTTAGTCAGCAATAAACCCAGGCCGCTGCCTTTCTCTTGTTTGGTGCCAAAATTTACTTTGAGGTTACTGGTCAGGAAGACCGCTTGCTGATCAGCACTGATGCCGATCCCGCTATCTTTAACCGATAAGATCGCCTCACCTGGTGAAGGGATCTTTGCGCCGATACTGATCGTTCCACCTTCGTAGCTGAATTTTATAGCATTAGATAAAAGGTTACGGATAATGAACTCGAAATGATTGGCATCGGCATAGAGCTTGAGATCTTCAGGCAGCTGAGCGCTTAACTTGATATTTTTCTGCGCAGCCTGCTGGCTTAGCAAATTGATGCAACGCTCAACAACAGGCTGCACCAGAAATTCGGATGGGTTAACTTTGATGCCTTGCAATTGTGCTTTGCCCCATTCAAACAGCGCTTGTAAAAGCTGCAACGCAGCACTGGTCTGCTTGCGGAGTTCGGTGATCATACCTTTCATCTCATTCGCCGTAAAATCCTCCGTTTCCATCATTTCAAAAAGCTGGGTTGCACTGGCGGCCGGCCCTTTGAGGTCGTGCCCAATCACAGAAAAAAGTGTATCCTTGACACGGTTGGAATTAGTCAGCTCTTCGTTTAAATGTTGTAATGCACTATTTAACCGTTTAACCTTTCGCAGGTACAGCCAGAGCAGGAGCAACAGCATAAGCACCGCAGCACCAAGCACAACGGCCAGGCGCAGTTCGGCTTGCTCCACCCGGTTAATTCGTTCCAGGTTCGCTGACTTTTCTCTTGAGCGTATCAGCATATAGCTGCTGTCCAGCGCAGAGATCTCTTTGACGGTATCAGCATTCAGCAGGCTGTCTACCAGATGATGTTGTTCGGCTAATGCGCTCATAGCCTCGTCGTAATGCTGTTGCTGGCGGTAAACACTGGCCAAAGCTTCATAAATACGGGCGGCCAGTTTGGGCTCGTGCAAACTTTGGGCAATTTCAAGCGCTTGTTTCAGGTCTATGATGCTGGTTCCGGTGTCTTGTTTCTTTAATATTCCAGCAATCCCGATCAGGGCTTCAGCCTGCTCATTCGGCTGGCGATATCTTTTGGCTTCTGACAGTGCTTGTTTATAAACGACCATGGCTGCTGCATCGTTGCGGTCCTGTGTCATCAGATTTGCTTTATCGTTGAGCAGATGTACTTCGGCTTGCCTGCGGCCTTGTTTTGTGCTTTGCCGCAAGCCCTCTTCGATGTAATGCATTGCGGCAGCGCTGTCGCCTTTTTGCCTGTAAAGCTGACCGATATTTTCCAGTAAGACAAAGTAAGATTCAGGTGTCGTTTTGTGGTGTTCGTACTGGGTCAGGGCGCGAAGGTACCAGCTCAGCGCTTTATCCCGCTCGCCCTTTTCTTCATGTGCCTTACCCATGTCTTCATAGGTTTTAATCAGGCCGCCGCTATCCCGGCTATCCTGGTAGTATTCCAGCGCATGGTCAAAATCTTTTTTGTTACCATCCAAAAGGCCGAGCTGGTCATAAGTATGGGCTACACCGGCGGCGTCATGCAGCCGGCGGTACAGGCCCAGTGCTTCATTATAAAATCCGCGGGCCAGTTCAGGATGATGATGAACGGCATTGATATGGCCCAGAGTCAGCAGCAGAACGGCCTGGCCTTGCCTGTCATTTGGCTTGCAGCCAGGCGCATACCGGCATTGGCATAATGAACGGCAGAATCAGGCTGGGTAAGTGCATAGGCCTGCCCCAACTGATTGTAAATCCTGATTTTTTCACTTTCAGAAGCTGTTTTAAGCCGGCTGACCAGATTGACAGGCTGTTGAGAAAATGACTGGAAGGTAAAAAGGCAAAGCATTAAGTATAGGTAACGCATATATGGGAATTAACTCTTTTACGAAAATCGGACGGATTAGTTTCAGCACGTCAGAACGCTCAGAGATAGCACTCATGGTTCGTTCACCTGAAAGGTCTAAAGTATAAAATTCCTATGTTAATGCGCTATAATAACTTCTTTAAAAACAATATTGGGCTGCCCTCAGCCAGACCGTTACATTATCGGTTTTGCGGTGGTGGCCTGTTGATATCTTAAAGGTAGACGAATATTCTAATTATGTTGACCAATACCCACTGCTTTTACAACAAGGGTATGCTGGTCTCAGAAGACAGAAGTCTGAAGAAGATTTATGATAAAAACTCCTTAACTGCTAATGGCGGAATCCACCAGAAACATCTATGCTCGCCCCTGTTACCCAATAAGCTTCATCTGAAGCTAAAAAGGTAATTACGGATGCAATGTCCTGCGGCTGCCCCATTCTGCCCAAGGATGAAGTTGCTTTGATCTGTTCTTCAAAACCTGTTCCCATAACGATGCCTGTGTTATGAATACCTTCTGTTTCAGTGGCCCCTGGGTTAACCAGGTTCACACGGATTTTTTTAGGCCCCAATTCTCTTGAGAGCGTACTGGTCAAAGATGCTACAGCTGATTTCGATGCTGCGTATATACTCCCCCCGGCAGCTGCATTATGAATGACAACTGACCCTACATTGATGATCACCCCCCCCTTCTCTGCAAATGATTTTACGGCCTCCTGGTTAGTTAATACCGCTCCCAGTACATTGGTATTAAAATGCCAGTGAAACATATTTTCTGTGACCTCTGTAAAGGGTTGAGGCGGGATCATTGTTGCCATCATATCCAATTTGATATCCAGCATCGGGATATAAGGTATCAATGTCTAAATAAGGAAATGGATTATGAAGCTCAGGTTATCCCCAGTTTCTGATCAGGGTTTATCCTGAGCTTCCCTCTTTACTAAAGATTCAATATAATCATTCATTATACCTACCATTTCCTGCGCTCTTGCGATTGAAGCAAAGCGTTCAATAAATAGTATCGCGTCAGAATTTACATGTATAAATTCACTCTGGTAAACCTTTATCAGTTCATTACCATCTGCCAGTTGTAGATCATTTTTTATTATCTCGCGTTCTATAAGCCAAATTAGCATGCAAATTGTTTTGTCCATCATAGATACCGCGTCCTTACAATCATACCCAGCCTTAATCAATATTACACGCGCACCAACAACCCTGACTCTTTTTACCTCTTCCTTAAAAACTTCTAATTGTTCCATTGTTTTTACCGTTATGGGAATAAAAATAATAAATATATTAAAAAATACCCGTCTGGACTACTTTTTAATCGCATAATTATTATCTTCTTTAGTATCCTCTAATGGGTAAGAAAGAAAGCAGGTACAGACGTAATGACGAACTTATAAAGATCGTTGGCGAGAATGTACGCAAGTATCGCAAACTAAAAGGATTAACTATTGCAGAACTTTCGTATATCTCCGGCATTGCAACAAATCAAATTGGCTCCTATGAGCGCGGCGAAGTAGATACAAATATTACAATGTTAAGCCTGATAGCAAAACATGTCGGCGTTAAAACTGCTCAGCTCCTTGAAGGGGAATAATGCCATCTTTACGCCAAATAATTTCCCTTTGGCACCTTTTTACGGGAAGCCGCAGAAACGTCAAAGCAGATCTGTTTCAAAACTAACAAAGGAAAGCTCAAATAGTACAGGATAAATACGAAAGGGGCCGACACCAGAAAGCAGATAACTTTATGGCAAGATCAGATGGGCAGGATAGGATATAAAAGAGGCACCATCTAGATGCTGGTGCCTCATCAGAAATGACTAATATTTCAGTTTCGAGATTGAAGTAATGTCAGTTGCCCCCTCAAGGTGCAACCCTTTTTTAGCTGTAGCTGTTTCTGCGTTGATCACATAAACATAAAACTGCCCGCTGTCATCTTTAAATACATAATCAATTGTCTTCCCATCGCCTTCATAATAAGTATTTAATTTAAAAGTAGGCTGGTTATGTTCAGGAATACCATCTATATAATTAACGGTTTTATTGTTTACGTCAACAATAGCCATTTTAACCCTTCCGCCAGAAATATCACCCGTGGTTACTCCGGCATATAAAGCCATCAGAAATTTACCATTCGCAATATAAGCACCACGCGCAATTTTCACTTTGGCCACTTCTTCCATATTAAAGAAGTATGATTTGTCAAACACTTCTGTGCCTTTTTTAATGCGGACGATTCCGGAAGGCTTATTAGATTTTATCCCATTTATTTCTGGTGCTGTAGACCAAGTATATACATCTCCATTTTCGATTTGCTTTAAGCCCTGCATACTAAACCAGTTTCCTACATAACCTGTGCGATCATCAGAAATGGTCTTTTCATATTTCAGTTCGGGATAACTGAATACCGCAACCCAGGTACTATCCAGACTACCATAACGGCCCTGAGTAAAGGGAGCGGTTGCTGATACTGGTGGAAAATATTTAAAATAAGGCATATAAATTTTATTATCTACCTGGAATAAACCTGTCCACACGGCATTAGCACCTGTCTGCGTTATTGCTTTCATATCGGTTGTGCTCCTGCCTGCTACTAATAGATTAACGGCATCAAAACGGAATAGTGTACCTACTCCATCACGTCGCGGGTCGCCTCCACCAATCCAGGTGTCGTTGTTCATAGTGCCATATACTCCAGTACGGAAGGTGGTTACAACTCTACCGGCAATTCCCATTTTACCATCAGCATACATGCCGAAAGGTGTAACAGGTCCCTGATCGGTATATGCCTGCGCAAATACTTTATTATTCTGAACGATAAAAGAATAGGCGTCGGTTTCCACGCCATTGTTAGTGGATGAAACTGTGCCCTGGCTTACATCATCGGCTGTGATGATATAAGTACCAGCTACACCAGAAGCAGCACCGCTGTAAACAAATACATACTTCGAGTTTTTTAAGCTATCGGTATCTTCAGTGGTGTCAGGCGTTGCCGGATCATCAGATTTACTGCATCCATTGAGTAGCAGCATAGAAAATAGAGCACCTGACAGTAATATTTTAAAAGTTGTTTTCATGTTATAATGATTATTGATTGTTTATTTTATTTATTGATCGATTCTGTTTATAGATTCTTCTTTCTTTATAGATTTTATTTATTGCGTTTTATTTATTGATCGCTTCCATTTATTTCTAAAGTTTTCAAGGATCTAATTTCTGTCTTTCGAAAAGAAATAGCGGAGCTTAACATTGAAAGAACGACTGGGCTTTTGCAGCATATAGCTATCAAAAAGTGTAGCATCGGTAAGATTAAGGCATTCAAAAGCAACATTATACTTGCCTCCGGAAATGCTATACAATAAACTGGCATCGTGTGCCCATTGCGTGGGAATCACTAACTTTCCATCTTTCTGACCCTGACTTGGCCAAAAAAGATAGAATTGATTTGTATAGCTCACATTGTAACTGACTGAAAGCCGGTTTTCTGCACGCAGCACATGGTCGAAATAAAGGGTGCCATTGGCGTTGCCAAATAAATAGGGCACATTCGGAATCCGGTCACGGTACAATACACTTTCAATTGCTGATTGCTGTCCGTTTTGCAGGGTTTCAAACTGAGTCCCATTCCGAAGATCCTGGTAGGTTATATTGGTAGCCAAAGAAAACCGCTGTTTGTACGAATAACGTATCTCTGCATCGATCCCTCTGTTGGTTACTTTTGCCTCATTGATATTCATGAGAATATATTCTCCATTGCTATTGGTATTTGCCCCGGGTGTTAAAAGACTACGGATATAATCATTTGCATCTCTAAAAATATAATTGGCAGAAATATCTAAATAATGAATCTTACCTAAATTGAAATTGTAAGTGGCACCGACATTTAGGTTATGACTATTTTCGGGCTTCAAATCTGGGTTGCTGGCTTCATTTACTTCATCACCGAATAGCTCATTATTCTCCGGTAAACGATAAGCGCGCTCATATGATGCTTTTAACTGCAGGTTTTTCAGTAAAAAATACGTTCCGGCCACACCATATCCTGACTTTGAATAATCGCCTTTTCTATTGGTTATATCATAGGTATACGCTTGCTGATCTGCATGATAAGTGGCTACAACGTTATTACTGATGACGTGCTGGTTATATTGCTTTAGAAAGGCTGTAGCATTAAACTTGTCATTGATATCATACCGGTAACCTAAGCCTAAAATATTCTTACGTGTAATTCTGGGTTGCTGGTCATATATATTATCCGGGTCGAAGCTATCATGTCCTTTACGGTTAAAGGTGGTGTACATTTCATTAAGAGAGAGCGAATGCTGTGCATTGATCTGGTAACTTACCCCGGCATTCACAATTCCGTTATTATTTTTAAACCGGTAATCCATCAGAGTGCGCTCTCCTCCGGCTTTACCAGGATTCGCAGGATCCTTATAGACAAAAGAGCCGTCCCAGGTATACCTTCTGTTAGCGGTGTCAACCGATCTTTCTTTACCGAAATTGAAATTTCCGTTGATCTTAATGTCCATCCCTTTCAGCAGGAAATCTTTTTTTAAATACTTAACCGATGGCTGTAGAATATTTCCCGACCGCCAGCGCGCTCCGTACACATCATACATCCGGTTTCCTGTCTGGATGTCGGCCTTATTCTCCGCAAGGGTTATCCCAAACAACAACTGATCGGCATATTTTTTCCCCGTTACTCCTAAGTTAGCAACAAGGGTTTCATTATGATAAGCATCATGGAAACGTCTCACCCTGCGCGGATTGTTAAGTCCGGTTTCCTGATCTACAACGTCAGCATTTACCCAGTAATTATTGTCAGAATAATTCTGAAAAGCACTCAACTGAGTCGTAAAACCCGACTTGGCGGTATATCCGGCATTCACAGCAGATTTATGTGTATTAAAAGACCCGAAAGAATACGAAGCATCCAGATAGGTACGCGGCCGGGTATTAGAAATGATATTCACTGCTCCGCCTAAGGCATCTCCACCAAGCCACACTGGTACTACGCCCTTATAAACTTCAATCCTATCCGCAAAATTTACAGGAATGGTATTCAGCTGAAATGAAGATCCGAAATTATCTATAGGTATACCATCAAGGAAAAACTTAACCTGGCGACCTGTAAAACCATTCAGGCTAAATCGCATATCAGATCCTACTCCGCCAGACTCCCGGACTTTCGCTCCTGATACGCGGTTTAATACCTGGCCTAAATCCATTGTGGTATTATGTAAAGGTTTGGCATCAATGGATACTACATTATATGCCTGCTTACTTGTCTCTTTTGTCTTGCTGTAACCCAGAATAGATACATCCTGCATGTTACGGATGTCCTCTTTCACTCTTATATTCTCTTCTGTAAGGGCCCCGGCGCTGATATTGATTTTACGGACCACTTTCTGATAACCCAAAGCATTTACCTCAAGAACATAGGAACCTGGCTTTAAATCATTAAACAAGAAAGATCCTTTTTCATCGGTTGCCTTCCCTGTATGGAGTGGCAGCAGGCGTACGGTTATAGCGACAAGGGGACTATTATTTTCATCATAAACATGGCCACTTAACTGGCCTGTTACGGCCACCTGTGCCTTTGCATAGAAAACAAACATACAAAGTATGCCCGTGAGCAATCTCTTATTGATTCGCATTATTCTTAATTCGGTTGTTTGATTGTTGTGGATTTTTTACTCTGCATTTCTATATGAGTAGCGCAAGTGGTATTTTACCGAAGGTGGAAAATGAAAAAAATAAATAAATTCTGCCGTGATAAGGGAGCTCGTCTCTTTTATTTGAAAAAGTTAAGTCGGTTTCTGTGTACCACACCACCATGGCCAGCTTTTTTGTTAGATTTGTTGTATCTTTCTCCCTCTTATTTAATGAGTAGCGGCGGCTATACGCTAAACACTATGGACGAATTAAATGAGCTCCAAACTAAGCTTACCTGGTATGAAAACAGGATAAAGGAATTAGTGGGCGAAGCAACAAATGTTAAGGACTTTGTTGAAAACACTGCCATGCCACTCCATTGGGTAGATGCAGAAGGCATTATCATATGGGCAAATCAAGCTGAACTCAGCCTGCTTGGCTATGCTAAAGAAGAATATATAGGCTTTCATATCCGCAACTTCCATGAAGACGAACATACTATCAATGATATATTGACCAAATTGACGAACGATGAGGTTTTGCAAAATTATCCTGCACGCCTGAAGTGTAAAGATGGCTTGATAAAACAGGTACTGATTACGTCTAACGTGTTCCGTGAAAATGGTAAATTTGTACATACCCGATGCTCGACAGTCGACATTACTGATATTATTTATGCGACGAATCTGGCAGGAATAAAAAGGGCAGAAGAGCAAAGCGCCAGGCTGTCGGCAATAATCGAATCTACCGACGATGCCATTATCAGCAAGACACTAAATGGGATAATCACCAGCTGGAACCACTCGGCAGAAAGGACTTTCGGATATAAAGCTGATGAAATGATCGGCCAGTCTATCCTGAAATTAATACCCGATGATCGTCTTGAAGAGGAACCAAAAATCCTGTCACGCCTCAGAAATGGTGAACGTGTAGAACATTTTGAAACGAAGAGAATGAGAAAAGACGGCTCCCAGCTGGATGTGTCATTGACCATATCTCCGGTGAAGGATGTACGCGGAAATATCATCGGCCTCAGTAAGATCGCGCGCGACATTACTGAGAAAAAGCAGGAAGAAAATCGCAAGAATGATTTCGTGGCTATGGTAAGCCATGAGCTTAAAACTCCTCTCACTTCAATTACTGCCTATCTGCAGATGGTACTGCGCAAGCTCAGTAAAGAGAACAATTCGTTTGAGATCGGTGCACTGACAAGAGCCGAACTGCAAACCAGGAAAATGGCTGCTATGATCCATGATTTCCTGAGCCTTGCAAAAATTGAAGATGGAAAGATCCAAATGAACAAGGAGGACTTTGAACTGCACCCGCTGATTGAAGAGATTGCAGGCGACGCCCAATTTTTGTCGACCTTGCATACGGTGAAATTATTAGATTGTGAGGATATTGTGCTGCATGGCGACCGGAATAAGATCGGGCAGGTACTGACGAACTTGCTGAGCAATGCGATCAAATATTCGCCCAATGGCGGTACTATCGTAATGGGCTGCCAAAAGGCTAACGGATCAGTGAAGATCTATGTAAGTGATCAGGGAGTAGGAATTAGTCCTGCCCACCAGAAGAGACTGTTTGAACGGTTTTACCGGGTAAATAATGAACAGATTAAGGCTATATCCGGTTTCGGAATTGGACTATACCTGATAACGGAGATCCTGCGTTACCATCAAAGTGAAATACATGTAGAAAGTGAAGAAGGGAAAGGATCGACTTTCTATTTTAACATGCCTATAAAAAGCAATCAGGACAATTAAATAACAAGGAATCAGAACAGTTAAAACACCAGGTAAACCAAAGATTTACGCTGGCTGCCTGGTGCTTTACAAGATAATTACTGATTAATATTTTCCAGTCGGTTGTGATAAGTTTCAATTTCACTCAACGCCTCACGGATACCAGTCCTTTGTCTTTGCAACAATTCAATGTGATCTGCATGTGTATCAGGATGTGCTAACAATGCATCATATTTCTCTATAGCAGCTTTTTCTCCTGTTTCAATTGCACCCAGTATTGCAGCATCTTCTTTGCTGGTAAAAGCCTGTTTAATGTCGATCCAGGTACGGTGCAAGGCACCCAGTACACCACCATCTTCATTTTCAGATTTTCCGCCGTGAAGCAGCAAATGTGCCTTAAGCTCTTCTGTGAATGCAGCCCGCTGGGCAACATAACTCAAAAATACGCTTTTCAATTCGACACTATCTGTAGTCTCACTTGCAGATTCATATCCTTCTTTTCCGTCATTCAGTATGTTAACCAGCCCTTTTAAGTCGCCGATTATTTCATTGTTGTTTTCCATAGCTCGATTTTATATTTCTCCTATAACGCCCTCAGAGGCGTTAAGTTTCGATTATTTATATTCAGTTGATGGCTAAGGTTTCAACACCACCTTAACACAGTCGTCTTTCTTCTCATCAAAAATCTTGTACGCATGTGAAACTTCGCTTAGCGGCATAGTATGCGTAATGATGTCATCAAGTACCACTTTTTCCTCTTTTACCAATTCAATCAGCTTATCGATATGATTGAGCACAGGCGCCTGCCCCTGCTTGATGGTCAGCCCCTTGTCGAAGATTCTGAATAACGGGAAGTTATCATAAGGACTGCCGTATACCCCCAGAATAGAAACTGTTCCGCTTCTTCTTACAGCTTCAAAACACATATCCAGTACTTTCATACTGCCCTTTTCAAAGTTTATCGTTGCTTTTAACTTATCAACCAGGCTGCGCTCCGGTTCAAAACCGACAGCATCGATGCACACATCCGCACCACGACCGGCAGTCATCTCACGGATAGCCTCTACTACGTCTACTTTATGTGGGTTTAGTGTATCTACATTATTAACTGCTTTTGCTTTTTCCAGACGGTAATCTAAGGGGTCGATAGCAATTACGCGGCTTGCACCATGCAGCCATGCAGCCTTTTGTGCCATGAGGCCGACGGGGCCGGAACCAAAAATCGCTACGACTTCACCTCCTTTAAGTTGCGCCCAGTCTACACCAGACCAGCCTGTAGGAAAGATGTCGGTCAAAAACAAAGCTTGTTCGTCGGTAATGTTATCTGGTATAATCCTCGGACTTACGTCAGCATAGGGAACGCGGACATATTCAGCCTGTCCGCCGGAGTAACCTCCATACAGATCTGTATAGCCGAACAATGCTGCTCCTTTCTGGTCCATCATATCACCATTCGGGCCGTAGTGTTTGTAATTGGAGTTCTCGCAGCTTGGCGAAGCTCCGTGATTACAGAAGAAACAGGATCCGCAGGCAATTGGAAATGGAACAATTACCCGGTCTCCTTTTTTCAGGTTTTTAACCTCTGCACCGACTTCCTCTACAATGCCCATAAACTCGTGGCCCATTACCATGTCAGTTGTCTGAGGCACTGCACCGCTCAGGATGTGGAGATCGGATCCGCAGATAGCTGTGGAGGTAACTCTCAGGATAACATCTGTGGCGAGTTCGATACGAGGGTCGGCCACAGTAGTGTAACTAATGTCGCCAGGTTTGTGAAATACTGCTGCTTTCATAATTGATGTTTTAAATAGGTCAATATTATGAAAAGACGAACAGTCTGTACAGCGAAATGTTTCAGTTAAATGAAATCGGCTTTAATGCTATGTAAAGCGCATCATCAGGACAGATGGCATAGGTTATAAATCTTTGTTTTTGAAAGAATAACTTCTTGTTTTACTGAACATATCGCCCTCGCGCATATTCATCAGCAGCATATCCAGATGCCTTTTATCATGGCCCTCAGTACCTGCCAGGTCATAAAACAACATAGCCTGTAAATGGTCGGCCATTTTTTTTACAGCCGGGCCATAATGCCCCATTACAGACATCAGGTTAAGCTGAAAAGATACACCCAGCTCTTGTAGCTTATAGTATGATGCAGAGCTCTTATGATAGTATAAATACCGTTCAGGATTAACGATAACCACTTTGTAGCCATTTTTTTGAAGCTCAAGTATAACTTCTTTTAAATTTGGAGCTTCCTCTGCATATGACATTTTGAGCAGCACACAATTTCCCGGAAGGGTTATAAGGTCTTTCGTTACCTTGAAATCTGCATCTACCAGGTATTTTGCACTTTGTACAAGCTTCATTTCCACTCCTGCCTGCACTAAAGCAGCTTCTAACTGCTCTTTTGCCGGGGCAAGTTTATCGGCAAATCGCTCATCTTTATTATCAAGTATCGGACTGGTGCAGTAAATCTTACTGATACCTAATTCACTAATTTGTTTGATGTAATCTACAGCTACTTCTAAATCTAATGACTCATGGTTTATGCCCGGCAACAAGTGCGAATGCATATCTACAGACAACCATTTCAGGTCGTGACCATTTTGTTTATTATTAAATATGGAGAACATTTTAGGTATACTTTTTAGTTCAATAAAATTAAGTATTAAATCCCATTTCCACTACATTACAAGGCTTAATTTGGAATAAATTATATAAGAATCTATTTTCATTATATAACACCCTGTATAAAAGCTTGATTCACTATTTCTTTTTTAAATTTATAGATTATTTTATCAATTTTCTGATGTCATTTCAAAATAATTTATGAAAACCACCTGTTTGCTCATCATTATACTCTTTATAAAAGAAATTGTATCCACTTTGTCATGCCCATAATTCCAGATTTGTTTAATTAAAATTTGTAACTGTACAATTTGTACCATCACATTTATTGCCATCTTCAGTCGCATATGAATTTATGCGATTAGTATTGAATTAGAAAGGACAATCGATCAAAGACAAATACAAAGATGGGATAATAAAAATGTAATGGACTGTGCTATTGAAACGAGCGAAGTCTACCAGCCTTGCACCTGAAGAAATAGAAAAGCTTTAGAAATTACAAAATCCTGATCCCGGCATCATTAAAGCTAACCAACAGCAATTTTAGAAAATCGCTTTTAAAGCCCGCTTCAATGTAAATGTTATTGATCCAGACAAGCACTTTTAATTCAATGCTGTCTGCCGCAATTGCATTTACCAGGATCTCAGGTTTTAAATTGCCAACCGTGCTGCTGCTTAGTTTTGATAATTCTTTTTCAATAATTTTACTGACCGCATCCAGGTTTTCATGACCGGCAATCTTGAAAGTCACTTCAGTTTTGATATAATCATTATGAAGGGTCCAGTTCACCAGTCTCCCTGAAAGCAGGTCTCCGTTAGGGATAATAACATCGGCCCCCTGCGCAGTTAACATTCTGCTTGAACGGATTCCTATATCCTGCACCTTTCCCTTCTTTTCTGCAAGCTCTATGTAATCACCAATCCGAAAAGGCTTTTCAAAAATCAAGATGATGCCAGAGACGAAGTTGCTGATGATATTTTGCATCCCCAGACCTATACCAACGCCAAAGGCGCCTAAAACTACCGTCAGCTTGTCCATGGGCACACCTGATGCCGCAAAGGCCATTAAGGTGCCCAGTAATATAATGATCAGCCTAACCAGTGCCAGCTTGGTGCTCTTATGCTCCACCTTTTGTTCAAACTGAAGTTTCTTATCGCCAAACAGCAGACCTACATATTTTTGCAGCAGGTTAGTGAGATACACGATCAGCGCGAAGAACAGCAGGTTGCCCAGCGAAAATTTAATACTGCCAAAAACACGGCCTTTTGTGATGATGGAAGTAACCAGCGCAATTACACCGGAAGCTATACCAAGATTGATCGTAAAAACAATCCACCACAGCAGGATAGATAGCCAGCTGAAAAACTTTTTAACAGAAGATCGGGCTTTATCTGCATTGATCCGTGAAAATAGTCCATTAGAACAGGAGCTCACCTTCATCTGCAGCTCCATAGACTCAATGCACAGCTGTACAAAAACGACCAGGCCGACAACCTGTGTTAACCCCATGACAGCTGTTATACTGAAAACCTTAGCCAGGGTGATACGCCCGAAAATATTAAACAAAATGGCCAGAGCATTAAGGGTCAGGTATACGAAAGAGACTGTTCGCACAAACCGGGTAGCAAAGGGAGCTTCTTTTAAATATCGATACACCAGAATACCGTAATAAATTGAGCCGCTGTTAATCAGTATCAGCGCCAATCGCATCCATAAAGCATCATTGATCATCGCACTTGCCGCAATAATCCCTATATGTAATCCAACGGCAATGAACCACAGCCGCAGGGCAGGCTTTTCCAGCTTTTTGAAAAATAAGAACGATAAGATCACGAGCAGCCAAAACTGGATCAGCTCAATATAAAAAGATGGGGCATCTGGCTCAAATAAAGGGGTGAGCGTGAGCAGGAAGATTAATGTGGCAACAAGGGGAAAAGGCTTGATATACTCGAAATTGAGCTCGCCAATGAGTTTTCGCATCTCAGCTGTACCTGCGTTTCTGAAGTTATTTCTTATCCATAAAAAGAAGCCCGCTGCGATCAGGAGCAGCAAAGTCCTGTTATCCCATGTAGAGCGGATAAAGTAACTCAGAATTTTATTTTGCCCCTGATAGGTAGAGCGGACCAGCTCGCCGACACTGTTGTCCAGGCTTGCTGAAGGGGCCGACCAGATATAAGGGGATTCTTTACTGACCTCATTGATACCAGTATTCCTAAGCCTGTCTGCCGTGTTGTTCTGCAAATCCGTGACCAGAGATACCCCTGCAGAAACCTGAGCCAGTAACCTGCTGACAGTGTCGAGCTGTAAGTTAGTTGCTGCTCCTGTTCGCTGCAACCGAATCCGTAAGGACGAAATCTGGGATTTGTATAAAGCTTTGGCCGTAGTATCTGTCGCTGAGATTTTTAATAATGAATCGTCACTTAAACTGATAATTTGTTTCGACCATCGTTGTAAGTCGCCATTTTTTCTGGACAGTGCATCCTGCCACTTAAATAACTTTGCCTGGGCATCTTTCAGCAACAGCTCATAGCTGAGCAGACTTTTCTTGTCGATCGTTTTTTTGACGTCCTCCAGGTCAGTCTTCAGGGGGTCAAGATCTGCATTCAGTGCGCTGAAATCTTTCTTAATCCTGCTGATATCTCCTATTTTCTCGTTGGCAGCGTCTATTTCATTGAGGGTCGACTGAGCGGTTTGGATTTTAAATAACAGCGTATCAGGAATCGTAGTTGAACTGTCTGCTGCCTTTTTACCTTCTTCCTGAGCTTTTATAATTTCTGGTTTTAGCAACAGGGCTAATGAAAAGAACAACAGGAAGGCGTATAAATTAGCTTTCATATAAAATCGACGGTGATTGTCTTTAAACCAAGCAGCTACGCAATAACTATGCTAATTTTTACACACCCGGCAGAAATTGGCTTAAAAAGATTTTACATCTTACTCAAGATGGACACATCAACCTTATATGTCCGGATTTAAGATAAAAATGGACGATGACCTGAGGAATACTCCTAGTGGCAGCTCAAGTTATTCACATTCATCGATCACATTGATATATTCCTTCATCTGTTGTAATTTAAGAAAATACTGGTGGACAATTATTTTTCATCATTACAGTTCCCATTATAATGCGGCAAATCTTGCCAAGTTTTGCCTAAGAAAAACCTGGCAAATTCGTCCTTAAATAAAGGGGAATAGCTTCAAAGGACATCAACTCTCTCACTGTGGAAAGATGCTTTAATACAAAACTTTATAAAAAAACTCCCCGCATTACTTCTGGATAAAGAGATACGGGGAGTTTAACTGCAGCTTTTACAGACTGCAGTTACATTATGATAATAAATTAGAACGAATAGCGTACGCCAAACTGTCCTTGCCAAGGATTCCCTGAAGGCGTGACAATTCCGGTATTATTTACGCTGTATACATATTGATTGGTAGTATTGTCAAAACCAAGTTGTCTCGGAGTGGTCGCTGTTGCTGCTACACCCAGTGAATATAATGCCTGGCTACCCAGTGACTCATTTACGCCCCATGATTTCTTCAGCAGGTTACCTACGTTAAACAAATCGCCTGAAAGTTCAATACTGTGTGTTTTATAGATTCTAAACTTCTTGCTGATCCTCAAATCAACTGTACCATAGAACCCATTCACTCCGCCATTTCTCTCAGCAATACCGCCGGAATATTTACGGATATAATCTTTTAAGCTCTTGCTCGCATTAGGGTTATCTAATATCCCCTGTAAGCCTGTACGTACATTCTGAGGTACGCTGGCATCATTTACGTCAAAGATATAAGCAAGATCATTTGTTGCGACAAAATCTCCATTGGTATTACCGCCGGAAAGCAAGCTGTATCTTGTTCCTCCGATAGCGCTGTAACGGATACCTACACTGAAACCAGCGAATGTAGGCAGAGTTGTATAAACTACAATCTTATTACGGAACTGGTTATCTGAATAACTCATTTTGCTCAGATCACGCGGGTCATCTTTAACTGGTAATGACAGTGTAGCTGTATTAGCTACGTTACCATTGTAAGAAGTATTGTCCTTCGTATCATTCCAGGTATAACTTACGGTGATTTCGCCATCTCCAAGGTACTGATAAGTCGCATCCAGCACTACCGCAAACTGGTTGATCTTACCTTTGCTGTTCATCTCTAACACACGACCTAATTTATTGCTGATACGGCCTTGCTGCCAGTTAGGAACACCATTTGAAATAGATGCAGCAGGTACATACACCCCTCTTCCACCTTCATTGGCAAGCCTGAAGTAAGGGTCAGTAACCATGTTGCGGTCTACATACATATAGTTATGTCTTCCTAAAGTAGCGTAACCTGTAATCCCAGCTCTCAGCTTTTCAGTGAAGAAATGGTTATAAGATGCGTTTGCTTTATAGACTACAGGCACACGTGCATCACTTGCATTGGTATTAATGGTAATCAATTTGTTAACACCTGGAATATCGAAAAGCTCTACACCCGGAGCAGTAGACGGATCCTTGCGGTAGCTCGGGAAATTTGGTGTAGGCACGTTTGGCGACAATACATCGACAGAAGCAATCCGTGTACCGTCAAAAACCCTGTTGTTAATGGTAGCATAGTTGTTAATGTCTGAACCAAAAATACCGGCACCAAAACGGACATAATCTGTATGCGCTTCGTTCACGTCCAGTGTAAACTGAACTCTCGGCTGGATTTGGAAACTAGACAATGAATTGTCTGTACGTAAGCCCAGTTCATCTAACACCAGTTGGTTTAAAGGCGCTGCAGGATAATAGGTGTAATCGGCACGTAAACCAGCGGTCATTTCCAGTCCTGTAGCTAGCTTGGTCTGCATCTGCGCATATAATGCAGAGTTGAAAATACCTTGTGTCACACTCGGATCGGCCACCAATGGTACTTCCCTTGTATAACGGTATGGGGTCATATTATTGAAGTTGTCTATTGCACTGGTAATTTTTTTTTCGCCGTTGACCAAACTCTCGGTATCAGCAAAATAGAATTTACCATTCAGCTCACTGCCATAGGTAGAATGTGCCCGGGTATACATCAGGTCGGTACCAAAGGTATATTTTACTTTATCAGTATTAAAATACAAGTTATCTACCAACTGGAAAACATTATTGTCAAAACCTTCCTGTGCAAAACGGTGGCCACCAATCTGGATGTTAGTCGTCAGATTTTTACCATCTACCACTGATGACAGACCTTCAACTACCGCACGCGGGATATTTGCTGAAGGCAGCTGATCGCCGGGGCTGCTTTGCTGATAGGTGTACAAGTGCATTGCTTTTAACTCATTTGTTAACCGCGGACTGATGGAAGTACGTAATGTAGCCAACAAGTTATTGTCGACATTTTTATCGTTACCATAAGATTCATACAGGTTGATCGCTGTATTATCTTCCAGCCCCTGCTTATTCCTGTCGTTAGTATAGTTATCTCTGATGGTCAGTAAGTTCTTTTCATTGATCTGCCAGTCTAAACGTAAGAAAGCTGCATCAGAACCTCTCAGCTTGTCGAACTCGCCAAATTGTTTGCTGCTTGATACACCGTATTTGGATCTGGCAATACCTACAAATTGATCTAAAGTGGTCTGTGTAAGCTTTAGCCTGGCTTCATCTGCAGGAGATTGAATATTGGCAATCTGTAAAGGACGTGCATCACGCTGGTGATCCCAGGCCATGAAGAAGTGCAGTTTATCTTTAATAATAGGTCCGCCTAAGGAGAAACCGTATTGATAAGTAGAGAAGTCTGATACACGTTTATTACCGTTAATGCCATATTTACTCGCCAACCAGTCGGCACGGCCATAAGTAAATGCACTACCTGTAAGTGTATTGGTACCCGATTTTGTTACTGCACTGATGGTACCCCCACCAGCACGGCCCTGTGTTACATCATATTGGTTGGTCACCACTTTAAACTCCCGCACAGCTTCCATAGAAAGAGAGTACGGTGCACCGGAACGACTGGTGGTCGACCCTGCCGAAGTTGGATTCTTAGCGCTCGTCCCGTCAATGGTGAAGTTAGTAGAAGAACCCAGCTGACCCATAATATTCCCTCCCCTGCTCAATGGAGAAAGGTCCATTAAACTGGAAAAGTTACGTCCGTTTACAGGGAGCCTGGAGATGTCTCTTGCAGAAACAGTAGTAGCAGCACCCAAATTCTCGGTCTTGTTTTTCATGCCTGATCCTACTATTTCTACTACGGCCAGGTCCTGCACGTTATCCTTCATCATCAGGTTGATCCTAACGGCATCACCCTGATTAAGTGAATAACCGGTTCTTTTCTGCAGACCGAAGCCAATATATTTTACGGTAATGCTATAAGGAGTACCTAAAGGAAGCTCTTTAAAGGTATAATTTCCTTTTGCATTGGTGATGGTGGAGGTAGTAAAACCGGTAGACTCATTGCGCACCTGAACGGATGCCCCTGGAATAGGCTGGTTCTTGTCATCGGTAATTACTCCTGAAATTGAAGCTTGCGTAGTTTGTGCTGCTAATTCGTTTTTTCCAAAACAGACCAGCATAAGGAATAGAAAGGTACAGAGTAGATTTCTCATCATTGTTTTTTGGGGTTTCTAAATCTAAATGATGCTTACATTTTACGCTTGCTGTTGACAAACCTCAGAGCGCTTCAATGAATTACATCATAAATAATATAATCTTATTTCAGCGGCGAAAATAGAAGTACTATGTTACCTTAATTATACGGTTAGATTAAGAAATCAGGCAAGGCAGCAGTTCTGCGCTTGTTCAGAAGATGAGAAAGGTAGAATATATTGAAGATTTTGTCCAGGCATTGAACTATCTGACCTCACTCGGATGGAAATATGAAGGAAACATTGGCCTTAGCAACTCTACTAATGTAGAAGTAAAGATTTTGTTTAGCCGCGATTTTAATCCTGCAGAGTTAACAGAGGGACAGTAAGTCAATAAATATTAGGAGTATTATTATTATTTTGGCTGGATGAACCTGGGCCAGCAAATCCTTTTCTTCTTTAGTGCATTGGGCGTATTTAACGGCTTTACCATCAGCGTCTACCTTTTGCTTTTCAGAAAACTTAAGACCCCAGCTGCACAGTACCTCGGCTTACTGCTCTTAATGCTCAGCATTAGAATTACAAAATCCATTTTTCTGTATTTCTATCCTGCCCTGCCGCAGATTTATATACAAATAGGCCTTTCGGGCTGTTTCCTGATTGGCCCTTCACTCTTTTACTTTATCAGGGCGGCATTAGCAAACCCCATAAGCAAAACGATTAATTGGACCCGTTCATACCTGTTCTGGGTAGCACTGATCGTATTAACAGGCGTCTTATTTCCATATTCCAGCTATCCCCTGCCATGGAAAACCTATATTCCTAAACTGATCTATCTGCAATGGACTGCTTTTATATTCCTCTCGGGATGGCAAATAAGAAAGCTGATCCCTAAACTCTTTGCTTCTACGGAAAAGCTTTCCACAACAGAAAAATCAGTCGTATCAATCTTTGGCGGTGTATTGATCGTCCATATCGCTTTTGTATTAGCGATGATGGGGTTTTTCAAAACCATGTATATCAGCGGTGGACTGTTTTTTTCACTAATGCTTTACCTTAACATTCCTCTTTTCATCAACAGGAAAAAGGACAATACCATATTCCCAGGCAAAAAAGATCAGGACAGGGAAAGCTATCAGTACCGGGAAAGGTATGCCGACAAAAAGATTTCACATGACCAAGCCTCCTTACTGACCGCAAAGCTGCAGCAACTCATACTCGAACAAAAGCTTTACAAAAATCCAGACCTGAAGCTCAATGACCTTGCCCGGAAAGTCAATATCTCTGGCCACCAGCTTTCACAACTGCTCAACGACAACCTCGACAAAAGTTTTGCAACCTATATCAATAAATACCGTATCGATGAATCTTGTCAGATGATCAAACACAATAAGACAATTAAGCTGGAGGAGATCGGCTATGAGGTTGGCTTTAACTCAAAGTCTACCTTTTATGCCGCTTTCAAAAAACACATGAACACTACACCTACCCTTTACAAAGAAGCGCTGTAAGTTATACCTGCAAAAAGTTACGTACAGATTTATAATTCAGTACTCCCGAATCTCAGATCCGGGACCCCCTTCCCGATCATCCCACTTAGTTTTGGATATCCTTTAATCCAGATACAAGAAGATGAAAATAATATTACTACTCTGCTTATGCTTAACCCTGTATATCAGAAATCCTCTAAGCGGACAGACCCTGCGGGGCAAGATGACAGACGCTATTACCGACCAGGCCATTCCCTTTGTAAACTTATCTCTCACAGCACTCACCGATCCCAAACAAATCAGATATAGCAGCACTGACACGCTTGGCGCATTCGCGTTTAGCCGAGTGCCCAATGGCAGATATATCTTTTCAGCAACTCTAACGGGCTACCAAAAACTGCAAAGGGAGATTATGCTGACGGATAAGCAACCAACAATGGACCTTGGCAATCTATCTATGTCCGCGGAACTGAATATGCTGCAAACGGTAACTGTTACCGGGAGTACGCTAAAATCTATCACTCATAATGGCCAGTTAAAAATCAGCGTCGCAGACAATGTTTTTTTTTAAGTCTGCCTCTAGCCTGATGGAGGTATTCCGTAAACTTCCGGGTCTTCAGGTAAACCCGGATGGCACAATGCTATTGGGCAGCAGGACTTCTCCGACACTGTTCGTAGATGGCAAACCTCTAAACATGAATAGTGATGAACTCCAGGTTTACCTTTCCAGCCTATCTCCGGATATGGTCCAATCTATAGAGCTGATTAATCTGCCCTCATCTAAATATGACGGGCAGTATCAGGGTATTATCGATGTCAGGCTTAAGCGTAATCAATTACTCGGACTCCGGGGTACTTACAACCTGCGCTTCCAGCAGAACGAAAACAGTTTTTTAGACAACAGTCTTTCTCTTAACTATAAAACCCCGAAATTCCTCTATGGATTAAATCTGGGCCATACTGCTGGCAGCACCTATTACCGCTTCCATGCCCTGCAATTTCTGGCCAATACAAATGCGATGAATACAGAGACCAAAACCATTACTGAAAATCAAAACTATAATATACAGACAAGGGCCGTTTTTGAACCAAAAAAGGGGCAAAGCCTGGAGGCTTATCTCCGTACCTACCAGATCACCCGTAAGGGAATAACAGGAAACGATTTGACCACCAGGGATAATACCAATACCAACACGATTGCTATCCTAAAGAGCAACAATAATTCCAATCCAAAACAGCACAACTATGCCGGGGGCATTAATTATGATGCCCAATTCAGAACGGGCGAGCTACATATCATTACCGCCATAGCAGAGATCGACAACCTTCAAAACGAGAATATCCGCAACACCGACCAGCTCAGCGGTACGCTGGTAAACCATTGGAAAACCCATTCCCGCAACAACATCCTGATCCGCACCGCGCAGGCAGACTATACACAAAAAATAGGTACTGGAAAACTTGAACTGGGCGGAAAGTTCGCCAATACTACTACAACAAACAACCTGAGGTATGATACTTTGGGAACCGGAGGTTTTAATCCCGACCCCACCCGCAGCAACCGCTTCAGCTACCTCGAAAACATTACTGCGGGATACCTATCTTATCTCGGAACTATAGGAAAGTTTAACTATAGCCTGAGCCTCAGGAGCGAACATACGCGCAGTATTGCCAACTCAGAGACAGCAGCAAACCGCACAGAAAGAGACTACTTCAAGTGGTTGCCAAGCACTAGGCTGACCTATCAAATCGCAAATAACCACCAGATCAGCCTGAGCTACAGCAGGCGATTAACCAGACCGACCTTCAATGCACTAAATCCTTTCCGCTTCTATTTCAGCCCGCGCAACTACTGGATCGGCAATCCCTACCTGCAGCCTTCTACTACCAACTTGTTCGCACTGTCTTATAGCAAAGGAGCGCTCAATATTTCTTTGAACGGCGGACGGGAAAACGAGCCAATGGTCCGCTATCCGGAATATGACCCCATAACCAATATCCTTGCTTTCATGGGTACCAACCTTCCCTACAGGGATTTTGCCAATATACTGGCCAACGCTCCACTAACCATCAGCAAATGGTGGACGATGAACAACAGTATCGGCTTATACTATAACAGGGAACTTATGCCATATCTTGGCCAAACCTACCAGATCCCGGTTTACAATTATACCATCAGCAGCAGCCAGATGCTTACGCTAAAACCAATGCTGGTAGACCTGAGCTATAACTATGAATCAAAGAGCGGCAACAGCCTTTATATCTATGCCCCGGTTTCTACATTAGACATTGCCGTTCAGAAATCATGGCATAAAAACAGGATCAGCACGAAACTGGCCATTCAGGATATTTTCGATGAGGGAGAACGCAGGATCATCTTTAGAGAGAAAAATATCATTGATAACGACTTCACTCATTATAACGGCACTAACAAACTTGTCTTCAGCCTCACTTATAACTTTGGCAGCTCGAACTATAGTGCCAGAGAGAAACAAAAAATTGAAGAGGAAACCCGGGCCAACCGATAACAAACAAATCAACACCAGAAGCTCTGCAGCATAAAAAAATACCTACCCCCCTATTTAATGGCCTACGATTTAGACGCTGATGAAATATAGTCAATTATTGCACTGGGCATTTGCCTGGGAGAGAGAACTTCATTGATAAATTCTCCTGCAATAACACTACCAGGCATGCTGTCATGCTCGGCAGACCCAGGATTCTGGGCAATAATGTACCCTCCCTTTCTGCCAAGGGCGATTACGCCTTTAGTACCGTCTGTTCCCATTCCTGACAGGATGATAACAATCTTTTTAAACAAAATATCCTTAGCCAGAGAAATAAAAAAAATGTCAATAGCGTTGTTAATTTTTATCGACAAGTCCCGGTCGCTCAAAATAAGCCTTCCCTCCGCTATTGACATCACCTTGTTCTCCGGCATTACATAAACGGTATTAGGTTGTATGGGCATGTTATTTTCAACCTCACAAATTTCAAGGGCACTGTGTGTTTGGAGTATTTCTGCCAAAAAACTCTTCTGATGAGGATAAAGATGAGTGGTGATAATATAAGAAACAGCATCAGGTAATGTATTGTCAAAAAACTCCGACAGCGCATGCAGTCCTCCGGCAGATGCCCCCAGGGCAATAATATATTTATTCGTCACCATCTACAGTAAATCTAATCAAAGTTGCGACTATTACCTCAACGAATAGTTAAATACCTGAAACTATCCTTAGACAATTTTTAAATTACATAGATTCTATTTGCACAATTACATGAACGGTATTATAGAATTGCACAGTGCAGCTATACTGCATTTTCTCCATTAAAAAATATATTTTCTTTTACAATGGCGGTAAACCTTATTTTGGTTGTCTTAGATCTGAATGAAACTTAATTGGTCAACTAAATGAAGAACAAATGACGGGCGCACCAAAGCAGCTGGGCCATCCGGCAGACTTTGACGAAGTTTATATGACGTACTACCCAGCCTTAAACAGGTATGCCTGCACAATGGTCAGAGACGATGCTGTGGCCGAAGACATGGTACATAATGTTTTTTTGAAGCTTGTTGAAAATGGAGCTGGGCTGAGCCATTCAACATATCAAAAAGCTTATTTGTATCGCGCTGTGCACAATGAATGTATGAATTATATCAAACATGAACATATTATTACCGGGTATCAGAATCAACAACTATCAGCCCCTGAAGAAAGCGAACAGACAGGTACAGGGTCATTGCAACATAAAGAGTTGAAACAGGCCATCAACACAGCATTAAGCCTGTTGCCAGAACAATGCAGAAAGGTTTTTCAACTCAGCAGGCACGAAGAACTGACATATAAAGAGATTGCTGCGGTACTGAATATATCGGTGAATACAGTAGAAAAACATATGGTAAAAGCTTTAAAAAAACTTAGAATACAACTGGAAGAGTACTTACCTCTTCTGATTTTTTGGCTCTTTAAATAATTGAAAATGGATATAAATTTATTGATTCATTATATAGCAAATGAAACTACATCTGAACAAAATATAGCAGTTAAATACTGGTGTGAGCAAGATGTAAGCCACAGGAAACAGCTGGAAGACCTGCGTACGGTGTGGAATATGACCGGCCCTGAGCAGAATCTTTCATTAGCAGAAACGGCAGCCTCACTGATAAGGTTCAAAGAAAAAGTCGCCGTTCAACAAGGATCTGTTCAGCAAACTGCAGGTCAGCAAGCAGCTGCTCAAAAATCACCTGCACAAGCAGCACCCCTTAAAGATGCTAATGCCACGCTTCCGCTCAATAAATCCAACCAATGGAATTACTGGCTTAAAGTTGCTGCCATATTTGTCGGTATTCCCATGATGATCTGGTTTTACTTGATCCAGCAAAAACCACGCGAAGAGCTGACAGCCAGCACAACCACCAAAACTGATACTACACTATTGGCCGACGGATCGGTTGTAGTGCTGAACAAAAATTCCAGCTTAAAATACCCTGAATCTTTTTCTGGCGGCACAAGAACCGTGAACTTAATTAAAGGAGAAGCCTTTTTTAAAGTTAGCCATGACCCCAGAATACCCTTTTATGTCCTCGTAAATGGCATCCAGATTAAAGTAATCGGCACCGCGTTTAATGTTAAAACAAAAAACAACCAGACAGAAATCATCGTAGAATCCGGTAAGGTGAGGGTGAGCAAAAAGAAAGAGCATATCTTGCTGACCCCCCTGGAAAGCATACTGATCGGCACTGCAAATACTAAGCTTCATAAAGAGAAACATACCGATATGCTTTACAACTACTACCGCAGCAAAGAATTTATCGCCAGCGGCACCCCATTGTACAAACTCGCAGAAGTACTCGACGATGCTTACGATGTGCATATATCTTTTGATAAAGACCATCTAAAATACCTGCCGATGAGTACCACATTTAAAGATGAATCATTAGATGATATCCTGAGCGTTATTTCCAGAACTTTCAACCTCAAAGTCACAAAAAATGGTCCCGAAATCTTATTCAAAATGGCCAACTAACCTGCTATGCTACATAAAAAATTGATAAGGGCTGCCACTGTTTTTCTTGTAATTATTCTTTCCAATAATTTAAACAGCAAGGCTCAGGAACAGCCGGTTTTGAAAAGGGCACAGCCGGTTTTAGACCGGAAGATTAACCTGGATATTACTCAACAGCCTCTACTAAAAATTTTTCAACAGATGGAAAAAGCAGGCACCTTTGTGTTTTCCTATAACACCGATCTGATACCAACAGACTCTATTGTCAGCATTAAAGCCACAGGAATAACCGTAGCAGAGACACTGGAAATGCTTTTTCATCGAAAATATGAATTTGCTGAAAACAAGAACTTCCTGGTGATTACCGCCCCGCTCAGGTCTCTGAAAATTATTACAACTGATGTAACATCCGACCAGCAGAATTATTCTATCGGGGGACTGGTGGTGGATGAAGCATCCGGCGAGCGACTGATGAATGTCAGTGTTTATGAAAAGCAATTACTGGTGGCCGCAATGACGGATGAACATGGCTATTTCAAATTGAAGTTTAAAACCGGAAGCTCAAGAGCATTGACAGTTACAGCAAGTAAATTAGAATATAAAGATGCTACAGTAAACTTTCTTCAATCAGTATCTATTACTGACAGAATACGCTCTGCACAATATACCAAAGCGGCAGAAAATAGTAAGGGAATAGAAAAAGAAGGACTGGGCCGATTTCTGATCGGCGCCAGGCAGAAAATCCAAAACTTAAATATCCCCGACTTTTTCGCGAACAGGCCATTCCAGATTTCACTGACGCCAGGCTTGAGTACCCACGGACTGATGAGTGCACAGGTGGTTAATAAATTCTCTGTAAACCTTGCAGGCGGATATACTGCAGGTGTGAGAGGATTTGAAATTGGCGGCATATTTAATATCAACAAGTTCGATTCGGAGTATTTCCAGTTTGCCGGCATCTTCAACCTTGTTGGTGGAACGGTTAAAGGTGTACAAATGGCAGGAGTAAGCAATAAATCATTGAATGATGTGAAGGGCGTACAACTTGCCGGATATATTAATAAAGTAGAAGGCGTGGTCTATGGCGTACAGGCAGCAACCTTAAATAACGAAACACGTAAGCTCAAAGGATTGCAGATTGGATTGGTCAATGTGGCAGATTCCTCTTTTGGTGCAAGTATAGGCCTGGTAAATATTTTCAAGAACGGCTTTTACAAAATCGGCCTTTCGGCAAACGACCTCATCAATACTAACCTCTCCTTTAGCACGGGCACACACAGATTTTATACTACTGTACACGCTGGTGTTAACCTGGGCGCTGCAAAAAGGACATTTGGCATGGGCTTAAGTATCGGGCACGACTTTATGTTTAGCGACCGGCTGTACCTCTCGGCCATTGCAGACTACCAGATTTACGGCGAGCATGGTCTCAATCAAAACTGGAAACAGGGCAAACTCTTGCTCAATACTCAGCTAACCAAGCATATCAGCCTATATGCAGGGCCTACTTACAGGCGTTATACTTACGATGTCTTATTTAATCCTTATCCGGCAGACCATTATGATCATAACAATTACAGTTATTATATTAAACGCGGCAAGCATACTTTTGGATGGGAAGCCGGACTGGCGTTCAACTCTGTATTTAAGCCTGTTTCCAGGGTTACCCACACCTCCGAAAACTGGTATCTTGGCTTAAATGCTATCGGCGGCATTGAGGTAAAAGCCGAACAGCCGGTTTATGGCGGTGAACTGATGGTAATCCGTGAATTTAACGACCGCTTTGCGGCTACTTTATCCGGAGGGGTGATCGGACATAAAAGCAAGCCTAACTATAAACAACCATTTACTCCGGATATGATATATCTCGCCTATTACGACTTAAAGTCATTAACGGCCATACCGGTTAAAGCGGGTATCAGAACGTACACTGGAAAAAACTTATTCTTTGCAGGCGAAATGGGTGTGTTATTTGGGTTAAACAATCCATACGCTTATATTGTTGTAAACTCCGATCAATCAGAAACCAGAAGTACATACGGCAGTACACCACGCTCTATGATAGTTTCGGCATCTGCCGGATACAATTTAGGCCCCCGCCTGGAAACCAGCGTAAAATACGATGCCTATTTTAGCCTGGACATGCAACTGGTTACCCTGCGTCTGGGTTATAAGATCAAATTAAGTAAATAAAACAGACCAGTAATCTTAATTACAAACAGGTATTAATTAACTGAATGCAGGTACCTGTATTGATAAAGATATAGATCAGAATTAATAGATAAAGACATGATTATCAATAAAAAAAGAGTTCTCTTTTACCTGCTGGATGGAGCAAGACCAGACATATTGAGCGAATTGATTGCCCAGGGCAAGCTTCCTCATTTGCAGCAACTGGTAGAAGAAGGCACCTTTCGTATTGCAACAACCTGCTTCCCTTCTACCACCGGGCCAGCATACCTCCCTTTTCTGACAGGCCAGTTTCCGGGAACAATGAATATTCCGGGAATCCGATGGTTCGATAAACAGGAGTTTAAACGATCAAGATGGAACAAAATGGCTATGAGATCTTATTGCGGACCGGAAGCGGGCTGGTTTAACACTGATATGCCTGCAGATAAAGCCACGCTTTTTGACCTGCTTGGTGAATCTTATAACTTGTATAATATGATAACCAGAAATATTCCTGACGAATATGACCTTGGCAAAAAAGGCAAAAACTGGCTATATACACGTGCTCACTTTTCAAAAAGGCACCACCCTGTGGATATACAAGGACACGAACGTATTATGGGTCTGTTGAAAAGCGGTAAAGATTTCGACTTCTTGTTTGCAGTATTCCCCAGTGTAGACTGGGATTCTCATTACCATCATATCAGAGATCACCGTACGGTAGCGGCTTATCAGATAGCGGATAATAGCATTGGTGAAGTACGCGCACACCTGGAGAAAAAAGGATGGTGGAAAAATACACTTTTCATGCTTACTTCAGACCATGGTTTAACACCAAGCCACACGCATTTTGATTTGGGCGACTGGATGACAGAGCAGGGATTGAAATCTGTAGGTTATCCTGTTATCTGGCGCCGTAACCCACAATCTGCGGTCATGATTTCCGGAAATTCTTTTGGCAGCATCCATTTACTGAACCATGAAGGCAGCCATGCACTACAGCAGAAAGAGATGGTAAAACATTTTGGGGAAGAAAAATTGAATGGATTACTGAAGCAAAAAGCGGTCGATTTTATCGCTTACCGCGGAAATAAAGAAGGTGAATATTACGTGCAAAACCACCATGGAAAAGCACTGATCAGTCAGCAGGGAACGCAATACGTATATGAGCCGCTGGATGCAGATCCGCTATTTTTAAAAGGTATTGCTGTTGAAGGCCATAGAGCAGCATTAGAGAGCACCTTTAACAGCCTCTACCCAGACGCGCTTCTGCAAATTTCTCAATTGTTTAAGAGCCGCCGTGCCGGTGATATTGTAGTAAGTGCAAGAAACGGGTACGACTTACGCGATTTCTGGGAATACCCCGAACATAAAGGGTCGCACGGATCACTCACCAAAGAACACATGCACGTCCCTCTGATCTACAACCAGAAAGGATGGGCAGAACATTCTGCACGTACGGCAGACATATTTCCGAGTATACTGAAATGGATGAACAAATCCATTCCAGTAAATGAAGGTGACGCATTGAATTAGTTATCAGCTATATACACTATATTGAAAGATATAAATCAGCCTATCATGCAAGATACTGACAACCGTCCTGTTCAAAAAGACAAAGGGCTTACAGCGAGCGAAAATGAGCTTCGTCAGAGAGACAATCAGCTTAACAAAGCACTCAGCCAGAAAGAAGCAGTGTTCATAAAGGATAAAACATTTGACACTGTTTTCAATAAAAGCATGATCTATAAGGGAAGTTTATGGCTATGTCTCATCACGATTGCATCAGTTGCTGTAGTATTCTTTTACAACCATACCGGCGATACCATGAAAGCATTGTCAAGTATCAAACCAGGTTATATCCTCATCTGCTTTGTAATGGTCTTCATAGACCTGATGCTGGGCAGCTGGCGCAACCATATTTTCATCAGAAAGCTGAATCCGGAGTTATCACATTGGGTGAGTTTCCAGGCAAATGTAGCTAACATGTTTATGGGAGCGGTAACCCCTTTTCACAGTGGTGCCGGGCCGGCTCAGTTATATGTATACAACCGGCATGGAGTAAAATTACTGGACGGGTTCATTGTCAGCCTGATCAATATGGGCTCAACACTTTTATTTATGCCAATTGCCGGCCTGTTCGCTATCCTGTTTATGAACGACCAATTAGAAAGCGGCCTGGTATTAAGCTTATTAAAATACGGTTTCTCTATATTTTTTATCTTTCTGCTTGTATTTATGCTGGCATTTTGGAAGCCTCTGCTGGCTGGCAACCTGATCCTTAAGATCGCCAGGTTATTTGGCACCATCTGGCCGTTAAAAAAGGAAAAAGCAGAGAATTGGGGTAAGCGGACTTATACCAACATTTTAAATTATCAGCAGATCTGCAAGAAACTACTGGCAGAACACCCCTTTCTGTTTCCACTGAGCTTGCTGATCACCACCTTGCTCTACCTCAATAAATACTGTATGCAATATGTAATCCTTTTAGGCTTAGGCATTCAAACAGAATTGATACAGGTGATCAGTATCCAGGTACTCATCCAGTTTATGATCTATTTTGCCCCTAGCCCCGGAGGCAGTGGATTTGCAGAAGCAAGTATATCGGTGCTCTTTGCGCGTATTGTTCCTGCTACATTCTTATCGGTGTTCACCCTGCTCCAACGTTCATTCCTGTTATTTTTCCCAGCATTGATCGGCGCTTTTGTTGTACTCCGATTATTGAAAAAACACACTGATAAGTAATGCCACAACCATTTCGTCAGAATTATTCAGGTGATCAAAACTAATATCTGGATAGCATTGTTCTAGAGGCCTAGCGCAAAAATCTATGATAACCGTTCCAACTTTAACTAACATATATACTAAAAGGCTCAACGAGCTGCTAACAGCAGAAAAGAAATATTTGAAATGCTTCCTGAAGCTGGCTGCTGCTGCCTTTACTGAAGAGCTCCGGAGAGGGCTTTCTCCAGCGCTTACTGATCAGGAACAGCATATTGAACGATTGCAACAGTGCAAGGCTCTGGTCAGGCTCAAAGGAGCAGCTCCCCTTCCAGAACTGGATGTGCTGCTGCTGGCGCAGGCGGAAAAGGCGCTAAGAACTTCCACGAAGCAAACACTATCCAGGGATATCGAAATCCTGCATTGCAGCCAAACAATTTTAAGTGTAAAGATCGAGGCCTACCAATCCCTGCAACAAATGGCAGTGACCCTAAAGCAGGATCACGCAGCCCTTTTGCTTGAACAGTGTTTTAAAGACGATCAGAATTCATCAGGATATCTGACGCAGATATCTCAGAATATCATTTATCCGAATTATGAAATCCAAATTGGAAATGCAGATATGGTTATAAGGAGAAGAAGAGAGAATAACCATCTCAGGTAGGCTGACCATTATGTATAACGGCAATTTTCTATTTGAAAATTGCCGTTATACATCGATATGAAAACCACGATAATATTAGTTGACAGCTTTGAGGGTATTTCCACCTTTTGCCAGTTCAATCATCGCAGATACTTCTTCAGCACCGGCGTCATCGCCATGAGGAAGTCCCGTTAGACGAAACCGTATCATCCCATTTTTATCTATTACAAACTTTGTCGGAATACCCGTAACCTGATAACTGGATACTACTTTATTCTTACCCGTCACAGGATCTTTCAAATCCATCAGCACCCGGAACGGATATTTATTATCCGCCATATATTTTTTGGCAGTCTGTGTTGGGTCCACATCAGTTTTAAGGTTCTTACGGCGATTCTCCCAGGTATGGTCCCAGGGCAGGCGGTTTTTTGTTGACGTATAACTTCCGCTAACAGACATCCTGAATTTGCCGTCGTTGGATTTATTGCTGATACTGAACCGTCCCACACCCCTGTTATCAGCAAAATTGCCAGGATAAACAGAAGTCTGCCTGTTGTAATTCATGCTCAGCACATATTGTGTATTTTCGCCCCCCCAGATAAAGACGTATTCGCATTCGTATTGTGCGACGTTCCACCGATTAAATAGTCCTGCCAATCCGTATACCTGCTATTGTCCCATGACACCAGATCAGGTGCAGTTAATGCCGTAGGTATAACATTATCATTTTTAAACGCTTCGCGGCGCATGGTGATATATTGCTCAGTGTTCATCAAGTCTATCTTCCTGGAAGCTTCACCTGCTCCCTGGTAAACACTCACGTCAAGCTTCGTCTTACCTGCCTTACCTTTCTTGGTGGTAATCAGTATAACCCCATTGGCACCTCTGGAACCATAGATAGCCGTAGCATCGGCATCTTTCAATACATCAATAGATTCTATATCCGATGGATTGATATTGTCAAATGGCGTCTGTCCTCCATTTGCAGCGCCGCCCATAGATCCCAGATAGGAGTTGGAGAAAGGGACACCATCAACAATAAACAGCGGTGTACTCCCCTGAGAGATAGAATTAAGTCCCCGGATCTGTATCTTTATAGATGCACCCGCATTACCATTGCTTTGTGCGGCAATCAGTCCCGGAACCGTACCCGCTAACACAGCCAGAGGGTTTGACACCGGTTGTTTTGCAATATCCTCTGCTTTAATGTTGTTTACAGCACCTGTATTCAACCTTCTTGTGGTGGTGCCATAGGCTATTACCTGCACCTCATCCAGCTTGGAATTGCTTTTTAACAGTACCAAATTAGAAAGATTGCCCTTAGCCTTTACCGTTATAGTGGCATAGCCGATATAGGAGATTTCCAGTGTAGCTTTCTCGTCTACATCAGTCAAAGCAAAAGAGCCATCCGTATTAGAAGTATAGGTTTTTTTCGTCCCTACGATATGGATAGTTGCTCCCGACAGGGGCAGGCCATGTTCGTCTGCAATTTTCCCCTGGATGTCTATGCGTTGAAAAATTAAGATTAGTTTTTCCAGTACTGTGCGCTCCTTTTTGGAGACGACAACGGACTTATCATTGATGCTATAGTCTAGCGGCTGACCGTCGAAGACCAGCTTTAATACATCCTCAATCCCCACATTTTTAACATTGATGCTTACCCGTCTTGAATTGTTGAGTGTTGCTGTAGTAAACACAAAGTCGTACCCACTCTGTTTTCTGATTTCCTTAAAAACCTTTTCCAGCGGAGCATTTTTTGCAGACAGGCTTAGCCGTTGTGCAAAAGAGCTTGCGCTCACCTGCATTATGGCCAGGAGAAGTAATAAAGTGGTCAACTTCATAATCAACAAGATTTTTGAGAGGCAGCGCGGGAGGCTACCCAATTTTTCTTTGTAAAAATTGTACATTTGTTTGAGTCTGGTTTAGGGCAAAGCTTTACCATACCTTTCAGGTATTGAAAGCTTTGCGGTTAAGCAGAGATCCTAAGTTTCCACGCCTGAGATATCTGCTGAGATTGATAAATTCGTTTATTGTAATCCAGATTTAAAGTCATTCCGGGTTCAACGGAATGGCTTTTTTGGATTATTACTATTAGTATTGACTAACGATAACCCTCCTTTCTTCAATTTTAAAGTGTACACCTTTTGTTTGCTGGAGCAGCTCCAATACCTTGCTGAGGCTTTTTGAGCGGGAAATCTCACCCGTAAACTGATCCTTAGGATGTTCACCAACATACACCACCTCTATGTTGTACCAGCGCGCAAGCTGCTTCATGACATCTTCTGCCGCTGCATCATTAAAGATAAAATCGCCATTTTTCCAGGCCAAAGCTTGCTCTGTATCTAATGGCTTTAATTGAATACCTGTAGTACTCAGTACAGACTGCTCACCGGGAACAAGTGTTTTAAAACTCATATTACCGTTGGTTTGCGAAGTGGCATTTCCTATATTTTGCGGGCTTACCTTAACACTGCCTTCCAGCAGGCTTGTTGTAGTTGTTTTATCATCAGCATAAGCAGAGATATTAAAATGGGTACCAAGAACTTCAATCTGCTGGTCACGGGATTTTACGATAAAGGGGTGTTTTTTATCTTTAGCCACATCAAAGTATCCTTCTCCAATTAATGAAACCTGGCGGTTCTCCATTTTAACAAAATTGGTAGGATATTTCAAAGAAGATGCTGCATTCAGGAACACGACAGTCCCGTCTGGCAGGCGAACCTGTGTGCGTTCACCGCGACTAGTTGACAAGGTATTATACGCAATAGCCCCAGATACTGTTCCTGCATTTGCTCCCTCCCCTGCCGTATGTTCTGTAATTTCATATACGATCTGCCCATCTGCAGTTTTGGAGATTTTTACGCCCGACTGGCTGGCGATGTTCCCTGCCAGGGCATCTTTGATGAGAATCTTCTCCCCATCAGCAAGGGTTAGTGTAGCACCTTCCTTTCCCGGAGCAATATCGTGAGTAAACACAACCGTATTCTGGCTTTTAGTGGATTGTTTTATGTTATAAAAATAGAAGCCTAAGCTTGCGATCAAAAATAATGATGCAGCAAGGGTAGCAACAACCACAAAACGAGGCCACAGCTTTTTGCTTGTTGTAGCCAGCGGCAATTTCGCGCCAAGCCTATCCAGCTGCCTGTTGATTTCAGCATCAGATAAATCTGCCATAGGAAATTCAGGTTCAGAAAACTCGCCGAATAATATCCAGTTCTCCAGTAAAGCTTTCTCTTCTATACTGATGGTATTGTTCCGGAATTTCTCTAATAGGTCTTTGAAGTGGTCTGCATTGTTCATGGCGTAAATACAATTAGGGGTATTTAGGCTATGAGACAGGCAACTGGTAAAGGAGGGTTAAAAAATTATGAATAATTTAATTCCATAAATACAGCTTTTACAGGGATTTTATTTTGAATCTCAGAGCAGAGACCTCTTGGCTTTAAGTTTCCTATTGTGTAACTTTGATAAAGTAAAGCTAGGGATATGGAAGTTACAATAGACATCAGATATGAACAATTGCTTGCAGCGATTAAAAAGTTGCCGGCTGCAAAGATTAAACAATTGAAATCAGTGTTAGATGATGGCTTTATTTATGAAAAGGCATCTGAAGATCTCTCGGATTTTCAAAGCTATTTATTAAAAGGGCCGGTTATGAATTCTCAACAATTTGAACAATATAAGGCTGACAGAAAACACTTCAATGAATGGAGAACGAAATAATTTGCCTGGACACCTCTATCCTTATTGATTTTTACAGAAAGAAGATAAAAGCTAACAGTGTTTTCTTTCAGTTAACCAAAGTTTATATGCTTTTTGCTGTATCTGTAGTCACAGAATATGAAATATTAATTGGTGCAAATACTGCCCAAAACGAATACTGGAAAGGTTTTTTTGATCGGGTTACCATTCTCCCTTTTGATAAAATGGCAAGTGATATCGCTATTGAAGTTACAAAACATCTTAAAGAAAAAAATAAACTTATCGAGATCCCCGACATTTTTATTGGCGCAACTGCTCTTTCACGAAACATGAAAATTGCGACTCTAAATAAAAAACATTTTGAGCGTATTCCTGGATTAGGAATAATTGAACAGTAACCTTGAATAAAATATTTTTTATTTAAGGTTACTGTTCGTTATATCAGTGCTCAGATCACAAAATTTGCAATAGGCAAAGAACCGAGCAACAGAACCTCAGCAACTGCGGAATGTATATGGACGGAAGTGGTGTTTGAATTGAACTTATTTCAGTACCAAAATATCCTCCTATTCCTGAATTATTGTAAACGACAAGTACCGTCAAAATAAGCAATGGCCCGAATTTCACCTTCAAGATCCTAAGAGCATGGTGCATATGGCTTTTAACCGTTTCTTCCGAGAGGCCAAGCTCCAGGGCGATCTGTTTGCGCGTATAATTGGTTTTCCTACTCAATTCGAATACCTGGCGCATCTTCTTTGGCAGCCTTTCAACTTCCTTATCTATCAGACCAGAGAGCTCATTATGCCGCAACAAGTGATCCGTGGAACTGTATTCGGTCGCGGCAAACCTGTTAAAACTTTCTGTGTACTTTGCCGAAACCTGTTTATGGGCGATGATGTTGATGATCCTATTTCGAACGCTGCTATATAGGTAAGTGGACAGCGTATATTGTATATCTATTTCTTCGCGATTAGTCCATATAGAGAGGAAAAGATCATGGAGAAGGTCATTTACCTCTTCAATATCCCCGAGGCGCCTGTAGGCGAAAATATACAGTAACTTTTTGTACCGGTTATAAATTTCTGTAAAAGCCAGACGGTCTCCTTTGCGAAGCAATTCGGCCAGTTGCTGATCAGAAAATTTATGAATTGCCATGCTTGATATCCTTACTATAGCCGAATTTACAGCATAATTATTCAATGTTAGCAAACATCTCTTAAAAACATGGCGGCTCTAAGCCATTCACTACATTTCTGCCTGCTGTATGAGCTCGCCAATCATCTCTACCAATTCCGGATCTATATCATCGTCAGATGCCCAGACTACACCATGCTCTTTATCTGGCTTAGCATAAATTTTACCTTTGTGCTCATATCCGAAAAAGATATCAAAGCCACTTCCATCTTCGCAAGGATCAACAATTAGCTCCTTATCGAGCAGTCTTACTGTAAATTGTTCCATTTTTTGATAAGCTGTTTTGTAAATTTAATAAACATCTGGAATATCTTACGATTGATATCAAAAGAAAATTTAACTGTTTTCCCGCAATGCTCAACTTACAATAGAATACAGTTGTACCTTATAGCTTTATGTCCCTCATATGTTACCGGTATAACATATAAAGTGAAGTTCTGTTTCAGGTATTACTGCGCCTGGAAATCTAAAATCCTGTTGAGGATTTATTTACCAAAGTAAGATCTCTTGTCACCTTTGTAAAGCCAATAACTTCCTCATTTTCGCCATGAATAGCTGTGATGGTAACGCTGCCCCAAAACCTGGAACCATCTTTACATATTCTCCAGCCTATATCTTTTGCAGTTCCGTCTTTGATTGCCTTGCCGATTAACTGCTCCGGATATTTGTTCGCCCTGCTTTCTTCACTATAGAACATGCTGAAATTTTTACCTATAACTTCATCTGCAGTGTATCCTTTCATAATCTCCGCACCTTTATTCCAGTTCTCAATATTACCTTCGGCATCAAGCAACAGTATAGCATAATCTTCTATCTCTTCCACCATCTTATAAAAGCGAACAGTCTTTAAGTCTTTCCCTGAAATTGATTGCGCTATTATTGCCTTTATCCTGTCGTCTAAAGTTCTTGTAGCCTCAAATATCATGCTTAACCATTCTTCGTCAACCGCATGATGCCCATCCCTGATTAAGTTAACCAGTCCTATCACCGAGGTTAAGGGTTGCCTGATCTCGTGCGACTGCATATAGGCGATTTTCCTTAGGGCTTCATTCTTGGCCTCGATTTCCTCGACTTGCCTTTTAAGCACCAGGTGGTCCAGTTCCGACTCGAGAAATAATGTGGCCTGCCTGGAAAGAACGGTGAGTGCCTTTTGCTGTGTCGTATTAATATTATTTGGTTTCACATCAAATAAGCAGAGTGTACCCAATTTCAGCCCATTTTTAAGGATCAAAGGTGCTCCTGCATAAAAACGGATATTAGGAGCTGATTTTACTAATGGATTATTTACAAAACGACTGTCTTTTGTTGCATCAGGAACAATAAGGATTTCATCCTGCTCAATGCCATATTTACAAAAGGAGGTTTCGCGCGGCATTGCATCAGTATCTACTCCTACACGTACCTTCAACCAGTTTACCTCTTTATCTAAAAAAGTAAGCATTGCGATCGGCTTATCGCATATTTGTGCTGCAAGATCTACAATATCCTGCAGCTCTGAGTATTTACTGAAATCCAATTGCAGAAATCGATGTAGCTCGTTTAGTCTGTTTTGTTCCTGAGGGTCTGTATTCATCCGACCTGATCTAATCGCGTTATTAACAAATTAAATGCTTTTCTGTTTAAGGTATATATTAAAAATGTAAAACAATACGATTTAGCGAAAAAAACTGGGATAAAAAAATTGATGGCGTTATTCTGGTATCAGCTTAGTCCATCCTGCTGCCCCGGCCTTGCGCATTTCCTTTTCGCGTTCTTCCATAACTTTTTTAATCTTATTGCTGTACATCCAGCAGGTACTTTGCCTGATATCTACCAGCCCGGAGATTTTATAAGAGGAGATCTTCCCTTTGGTAGTATAAATCAAAAAGATGATGTAAAAAGCTTTATTAACAGGAATACGAGTATTCTGAAGAATCGTGTTCGCAATTACCGATTCATCGTATCCGCATTTTGTACAACGCCTGCTATAGGGCAAATGGCCGGCACAGTAATGCGTATTGCCGCACTTCCGGCAGGTATACCCGTCTTTCCATTTTAACTCTGCCAGCAGGCCAAAACACGACTCCCTGTCGGGATAGGTCTTGCTAAACTCAGCAAAGTTAACCTCGGCAGACATCAGCCTGTCGCGCGTTACTTTTTTTATATTGGTCTGCAGCTGCTGGTTATCTTCCTGCAGCAACAGGTTCATCCGTTCTATTTCTTCGGATTGTTCTTTTAACAGTGCATTTGCCGACAGCAGCTCTTCGTTTTGCTGCTCTATGATGAGCGACTTATCATGAACCTCATTGGTACGTGCCACAATTTCGCGCGTGCGCTCCTCAACCTTGATCTCCAGGTCGCGGTTCATAGAGTCTTTAAGCTGCGCATTTTCTGTCATCTGCACAATTGTTCTCTGCTGTGCCAGCTCTTTCTTCTTTTTCAGGTAACGGACCCTGTCGCCAATGGCAAATGAAAGAAACAGCATCTCCAGAATAAAACAAAAGCTGATGCTATAATGGGCTATCGGGCCGGGGAGAGCTCTCCCATAGCCCATCGCCACCAATACCTTTAAAATGAAGCCCAGAAATACAAAAGCATAGCCCAATACAAAAAAACGCGCTGGATTAAATCCTTTAATCCAGCTGTAAACACCAGTATAAAAGGCAATCGACAAGGGCAGAAATTCTATAAACTTATATCCAAACCAGGCTTTGTTATAAAAAAAGCAAAGGAGGAAGAATAGGGTACGGATAACCAGCACACCAATGATCAGCTGATAGAGCTGCGGAGCTCTTTTTTTAACCCGCAGCAGCTCGCTGGTAAACAGGAGGGCAAAACTGCTGACCAGGAATAAAGGGATACCAAAGGCATATTCATTCCACCTGGGCGAGTTAGGCCACAGATACTGAAAGGCAATACCATCGGTACACATTTCATATAATCCTACGGCAAGGATATAAAGCACATAATACAGGTATTCGCGCTTCCGCATCACTACGTACATCAGCACGTTGTAGAAGCTGAAGATGACAATCATCCCATAAAAAAGGCCAAAACTGAAATACTCTGTGAGCGCATAGCTGACATATCTTTGAAGACTTCTATGTACGATGATCACATTGACTTCCTGTGAGGAACGCAGCCGGAAATAATAAGTATAAATGCCCTGACCGGGATGCTGCAGCAAAAACTCGAAATTCTTATGGGAAAATAACCTGTTGCTGAAGTTGTATTTTGCACCAGCCTGGTAACGGAGATACTGCCCGCTGCGGTCTGGCAGGTAAGCCTGTATATCTTCGATGGTCTGATCGTAAAATTCGAGCAGAAAGCTGGGATTGGCAGGCGCACTATAATTTACGCGGATCCGGTACCAATAGACAGACCCGGGATGTGTATTTTTTGGATATTTGGCTTTACAAGCAACAAACTGATGCTGGTAAGGCTCAGTTTTAATATCGCTGAAATTGATTGTGCCTGCCGGATCTTCCAGGTACTGAATATCACTGTAGGTAAAAATATATTCCTTGATATCCCCCCGAAGCTGTACAATGCGTGCTTCATGGGTTTTTTGAGGGACATCCTGCCCTCGCACCTTCCCTGTAAAGAGGGCTGTAGCGATGAGGCTAATACAAGCAATTACCCAAATGCTTATATTATTTATTTTTTTCAACATCTATTTAAAATTTATTTGGTGGCTCTAAGATAATTTATTATCTTTAATCTCCAGATAAAGATATCGGGTCAGATAGTTGACTGATATTTTTTTACAATATGATATATGCGGTTCAAACATATATATTTCAGCAAAAACAGGGGCTAATTTTAGGAAGGATTAGCCCTTATTTTTTATCTTTATTTTTCCATGCTTTCCAGGTTATAACTGCCATATTAACCCGTTACTCTACTATCGGAAGCAGGAAGCAAAACCTGCTCCCTTCACCTATTGCACTTTCTACCCAGATCTTCCCACCTTCAGCTGCAATAAAATCTTTGGAAATAGCCAGGCCAAGGCCCGAGCCTGATTTATTGTTCCCGTCGGTAGGCACCTGGAAATAGCGTTCAAATAATCGTTTTTGGTACTGCTCATCTATCCCCTTGCCAAAGTCGCGGACAGAGAACTCTATATTATTGCCGGTTGCTAAAACCTGAATAATGACTTTCGATTTGGCCGGACTGTAGCGTAGTGCGTTGGACAGGAAGTTGACCAGCACCCAGGCTGTCTTTTCAGTATCTACATTTACCATCGGCAAGTCGTTCCTACAGATGAGTTCCAGTGTTATGGACTTCTGTTCTGCCTGGAACCTTACCGCATCCATAGCATAATATTGTTACAGGATCTTATTGTCGTTTTAAAAAATATCCTGCTTGATTTTAGAAGGATATCCGCCGGGCACCTTCTAAAAACCATTTCACGCAGGCGCTAAAAGGTAATAGCTTAACTCCTATGACAATTTTACCTTACTGCCCCGAAACTATCTGCCAGGTAATTTGTTATAAAATTAATACCGGAATAATATGCGTGCGAAAAGACAACTCCTCATTGAAAGCGAATTGACAAATTCCCTTAAAAATAGATCAGAAATGGGTTTTCAATTATTATACACCTATTATTCTGCTGCACTTTTTGGCGTAATCATAAAAATAATCCCTGATAAGGATATAGCTGAAGATGTACTGCAGGAAGGTATGATAAAAATATGGGGTGGTATTGACAGCTACTGCCCTGCAAAAGGCAGGTTATTTACCTGGATGAGGAATATAATTAAGAATACGGCGATAGATACATTGAAGTCAAAGCAGTATAGAGATAGGAACAGGACTGATGACATTGATCCCAATATAGGAGTTTTAGATGGGATGAAGTCAGACACTTTAAATACAGATATTATTGGGTTACACCAGCTTACGGAGAAACTCGGAAAAGAATATTTCGAGGTCCTGGATATGGTATATTTCACAGGGTATACGCATGTAGAAGCCGCCGAAATATTGGGCATATCACTTGGCACTGTAAAAATGAGAATAAAGATTGCGATCAAAGAACTGAGAAAATTTTTCTGAATCAATTTAGAGGCGAAATTATTATCCTGTAACAGCTCCCATTTATTGTACAATTGGGGTTGGGCTATCAGTGGCTCTAACAGTTTTATCACTATTCGGAGAGTCTATCTCTACGGTATCAGGTAAAAACGGCTGCAATAAGGTGCGGCCAAAATTGTGGCAATAGATTGCAGCACCAGAAAGATTCTGCATACGCTGGTCATCCCAAAACCAGTCTTGTCTGACGACTCCCATTACAATGATCTGCGTGTAGACCTTTTTCATGTGAAAAGGGCACAGTCTAAATTGCCAATTCGGGCTTCGGAGAGCACTACTCCCCTGTCATCATTGATGTTGCTTCTGGTAAGGCCAGGGAAATATTGCTTAACCATTACAGCACTTCTCCAGAGTCCGGATTTACCGGACTCCTGAAAAGAAAACCACTTGAGGTTAAAGTGTTCGTGCAGTTTGAAATATTTGCTGGACATAGTTCCACAATTTAGTTCTTTAAATTAAAGGTATTAATTGCTTTATAATCACTAACCTAATTGGATATTAAATAAAAATAGTTATTTTACCTAATCAATACTATTTTAGATAAAACAAGTATAATATTATATCACCCGACTTAAACTTACGGCTTATGAAACATAATGAATTTTCATCTTCATTCAATGTCAGTATGTGCATTAGCTATGTCTTGTTAGTTATATTCACAATGTTGTCAGGGTGCACAAGTAAGCCGTCAGATGTCAAAGACAATGAAATAAGAGCAGATAAGATTTTACTTGTTACCGATGCCTTTCTCAACTCTGGTCAAATCAAAAGGGCATTACATTACCTCGATTCCTCATATACGCAATTTAAAAGTGCCGGACCTATTGATAAATGGAAACGGTATCGCTTCCTGAAAAATTACTATTTAAATTATGTGATTAGACCAGATAAAGCTGAATTGTATACCGATAGTATGTTCTCGGTGTTGAAGGGAGTTAAGAAGGAAGCGAAGGCAGAATTTGCAGAAAGTATGTTTGCCAGAGCGGATGTTTTAAGGGCAAAAAATAAATACAACGAAGCCTTTCGACATTATTTACTAGGCCGTGAATTTGCTATTAAGAATTTGGATAAATGTAACTTAAGTCCGTTCACCAATCGTCTGGGCTTAATCCGGTATTTACAGCAGGACTATCTGAATGCGATTGGCTATTTCAGGGCGGCTCTAATCGAAAACAATAGTTGCGGCACCTTTGCCAGCTTTGAAACAAGATTTATACTTCCACAATCGATTTATAATAATATTGCACTCAGTTACGAAAAGGCAGCACGTCCTGACAGTGCGATTTACTACTACACAAAAGGACTTCAGTTCATTCAAAGTAAAATCGATGTCTATCCGGACAGAAAAAATTATATAGAATCAGCACTAGGTGTATTTTATGGCAATTTAGGTGGCCAGCTCGGCGCGATAGGCCAATATGAAAAGGCGGAAGAAAATTTAAAAAAGAGTATCGCTTTAAATGATCGGGACGGTCATGCAAAGGAGGATGCCTTTACAGCTAAAATAAAGCTGTGTGAAATATACATACGAACGGGCCGTTTACCGGAGGCCGAAACATTTATACACATATTGGAAACATATATTACAAAAAGCGAAGGCACAAATTTATATACCCACAAGATACGCTTGAACATGCTAGCCTTAAAGGCAAGATATTTTGAAAATAAAAAGGACTTTCAACATGCTTTCGTATATCTCTCCGAAATAGACAGGCTTAAAGATTCTGTGTCGAAAGCGGACAGACTAATGAGGGGCAGCGATGTAGATGCAGGATTTAGAGAGGCTGCACAGTCAATGAAGCTGGATCTGGTAAAAAAAAATGATCAGTTAAAGACACTCTTCCTGCTTGCATCTATCATTACTTCATTTATGATAGTCAGCATTTTGGTAATCGTTTGGTTCAATCTGAAACGTTCGAGAAAAAATGTGAAAGAGTTAAGTTTGTTAAATAAACAAATAAATAAACAAAATGAGCAATTCAGTCAAACACTACGCGTCCTGCAGCAAAGCCAGGATGAAAATGAACGCCTATTTAGAATAGTGGCACATGACCTGAGGAACCCAATTGGTGCCGTTCACATGATAGCTTCCCTTCTTTTGAAAAAAAGCGATCTGTATACTCGGAAAGATATCCATTTATTCGAAATGGTAAAAAGATCATCTTCTGAAGCTCTTGACTTAGTCAGCTCTCTGCTAAGAAAAAAGGAAGATGAACACGATTTTAAAAAGCAGCAGGAAGACCTCTACCAGATCCTACATTTTTGTATTGAGCAGCTCAACTTAAAGGCGGTTGAAAAGCACCTGCGAATTGAATTGAACGGCAGACAAGTCCTGGCGGAAGTCAATGCAGAACAAATATGGCGGGTGGCTAGTAACCTTATTGGTAATGCTATCAAATTTAGTAAACCAGGTTCAAATATAATTGTAAAACTCGACAAACAAGCTCAAAAAAAACTTATATCGGTGGAAGATTCAGGTATTGGAATACCTGATGAGCTTCAGGATAAAATCTTTAATGGTACTGAAGAAGTACGCCGGCGAGGTACGAACGGAGAAGAAACGTATGGTCTTGGGCTTGGAATTTCAAAACAAATAGTAGAAGCTCACGGAGGCCGCATCTGGTTCATAAGCAGATCCGGGACTGGTACGACATTTTACGTAGAACTCCCTTGAACAGGCTTTACAACTATCCGTGCTGTGCCGAGCGATTAATTGTTCACCGCCATAGTTAATTTGTTATGACTATGCGCTGGTAAATGAAAAACGCGTCCTTAAATCGTGAATTGTACGAAGCACACCACAGATTTTTAAAATCATTAGTGTGCTTAAACTTTAAATATATGACATTCAGGTAACAACTTGATATTCATTCATTGTCATTTTTGCCTTTGTCTTTTCTTCTTCATTTTGTTAGCAAAATCCTGTTCCTCGTAATCTTCTCCCTGTGCTTCGGGAAGCAAACCGCCCAATGCCTCAATCAAACCGTCTTCGTGTTTTCAGTATTTAAGAAGTCGAATAATTGATGCGGTTTTTCATCGGGCAAATCCTCCATATCATTCGACCGTGAGAATGCTTTAACTTATTTCATCAATAGGAATTATTGTTCTATATTTAAATTAGATAGAATAATATTTAACTTAATAAAAAAAAGGCACCAAACTCATATAACAACAATAGTAACAGAGGGCATTATGTCTGATATAGAGCCAAAATGTGCCGGAATAACAGAACCAATGTTTGTGTAACACAAATAATACATTTAGATTGCAAGCTAACTTTGACATCCAAAAACTGCCTGGTCAAAAAACAAAAAGCGGTAAATACGGATCAGAGTTGTAAAAAAAACTTTATCCTACCGCTAGTTTACTCTTAGCTGAGTTATTCAAGCAGCGCGCCTTAAATGCGCCCCATTTGCTTCTTTTAGGATACTTATGTTATACACTTGATGCACAAACCCTATACTGTAGCTTAGCTCACGATCCTTATCCATTTTGTGCGCACAAATACTCCCGCCAGTAGCGGGCCGCTTTGATTGTATGTACAAATGTTAACAATTTGGTATATCTTTGGATACTCAAATATGTACCAACCGGCCGAAACATAAAATGTTAAGGCTTGTTTTGTTTGAAAAGAAACATCGACCCATGAACATGTGCATTCAATATTCAGCAAAGGACATAGCCCCTTTTTTCATTAAAAAAGGTGTCTCCCCATTGAAATTGCAAAAGCTGTTGTATTATTCACAAACCTGGTCATTCGTAAGGAATGGTAAGTGTTTGTTCCAGGATGACATCAAAGGGTGGATATACGGACCAGTGGTCCCAGAAATATGGCACCGATTCAGGTTTATGAGAAGAAGTGATATGATTCCTATCAATAATCACTTTTATGACCTGAAAGACAATCTGGATGATCACACCAACCAACTGCTTGCAGAAATCTGGAGTGCTTATGGCCATTTATCAGGCGCAGATCTGGTTGATTTAACCCACCAGGAAGGCCCCTGGAGGAGGAGCAGACTTGGTTTATTGTCGAATCAGCCTGGTAATGCATCTGTACTGATCAATGCAGATACCACCAAAGAATATCAGTGCACCAGCTTAGGAAAAATACCGGTTGCAGAAAAATTGCAGTCGTTAGGTCAATTTAACTCTTAGTTTTTTTTGTTGGATTTTAGCACCAAAGTGAAATTTATAATGAATGTCCCCAAACAAGATGGAGACATTTTTATTGTCAGAAAAAAATACGCATTCACCTTTACCAAACCCAAAGTCAGGACAATTATTATCGCGGATATTTATGCGGGTAATATATGCGTCATATGTTTCCATACCGACGGCGCCGGCTCAGATAAAAACAAATACAAACTCCGGTTCAATTACTCTGGAATTCATGTTTTGCATATCTTTCTGGCATGCCTTCACGTTTTTAATCTGGTAAAAGGGGACAATTACTACGCTCTTTTCTACAATGCATCCAATGACATAGGCGAATACCAGGAGGATAACAAGCGTTATTCTGCATACGGAACCTTTTTTGAAAGGTATCTCCCAGACTATAATAATTACAAGGTGCTGGGATCACTGAAGCTGAACATACAAGGATTTTATCATTCCAATCATCCCCATGTGGAACAGGTGACTGCTTTTTATGAGCAATTTATGCAAGAAGTCATGCGTGATCTAAACACAGAGGATCCAGAAAAATAACAAGGGACACACCAAATTTTGAAACCTTAATGGAGTTTTTATTGAGTTCAAAATGGGTATCTATGACCTACCTGGAAGCTCCCAATAGACCCAACCAAAAGTATTGGACTACAGAAGCCGGAAGGAAAGTCTTAAGACTTAAAAAAGATAACCACTAGTATTTGAGGTGTGGTATTATAGAAATTATTATTTAAATTTGTGTTTATGGAAACATTGATCGTTGAACCCCAAAACAAGGAGAGTGTACCAAGAACTGTGTCAAGAGCGTTAAACACTTAGACTGCAAATTTATTAAAAATAAAGCAATGAGTAATCACTGCTAGCCTAATCATCCGATAAGGGTCTATTGTATCTTGTGTTAAATGTTTGATCCTTAGAACAAATTTACGAAATACCTTGGTAACTATAAAATTATTGTAGTTCAATACAAAATAAGTGCATCCTTTAATTCATCTTCTTTGGGGGATTTTGAGGAATTTTGAAGTAGTGGTTCACATCGGCAAAATCATACAGGACTTAGTTTCAAAAAGTGACTACAGCGCTCAAGAAGTGGCTGATTATATGACTATGAGTAAATCCAACCTATTCAGTATTTATACCAGAGCTGAAATAGATAACTACAAGCTCGGTAAGTTCTCGGAATTACTCGGCGTAAATTTATTCGAATATTCAATCGAAAAAGATGTGTTAAAGAAAATCCTTAACAAAGAGTTTAGTGAACTTGAGGAGCAGATTATCGAGCTTCAGTCTATGTTGGCAACTAAAGAAAAGGAAGTTAAAGACAAGGATGAAATCATTGCTGTATTAAAAAAGGTAGTCTCCTTGCACGAGGAGAGTAAATTGAAAAAGTAGAAATACATTGAACTGAATAATTGATCATAAGTAACAGGACAACCTAATATATGCGTTCAATACGAATTAAAAACTTTGGCCCTATTGATGCCGGTCTTGCAGATGGGGAGAATGATGGGTTTATGAAAATTGAAAAGTTCACCATCTTTATAGGTAATCAGGGAACCGGAAAGAGCAGTGTTACGAAGTTGATTTCTACCTTAAGCTGGCTGGAAAAGTCCTTATACCGGGGAGATATCAAGGAAAGTTACATGACCAGCTACAATCGCTTTGTCAAGGAGTATTGTAATTATCAGAATTTAAAGAATTATTTCAGAGATGAAACGGAAATCTCTTATAGGGGCGAAGTGTATCATTTAGAATTTAAGAACAACAAATTTGAGGTTACACCGATTGCTTTTTCAAACGTGCCCGAAGCTAATTATAAAGTTCCTAAAATAATGTACGTTCCGGCTGAGCGGAATTTTTTAAGTGCCGTTGATTATCCTGATAAGCTTAAAGGGCTACCTAAATCGCTGTCTACGTTTTGGGAAGAGATGCAGCGATCATTACAGGAACTATCTGGTTCTTTGCAGCTACCAATTGGCGATGTTAAGCTTGAATATGATAAATCCAATAAAATCAGTCGAATTGTAGGGAAAAATTATAAAGTACGGTTGTCCGAATCGTCAAGTGGTTTCCAATCATTTGTACCGTTATTTTTAGTGTCCAGGAATTTAGCTGCCTCACTTGGTAAGGAAAAGGACAATTCAAAAAGTGAGATGAGTACCGCTGAGCAAAGGCGGCTAAAAGAAGAAATTGAAAAGATTGTAAACAACCCAAGACTGTCTGAAGATTTTAAAGAAACAGCGCTAAAACTGTTATCTGACAAGTATAAAAACGATGCCTTCTTGAATATAGTCGAAGAAATTGAACAAAACCTATTTCCGACTTCTCAAAAGAAGATATTATTCAAATTAATAGAATTTGCAAACGAAACCGACGGAAATGGGTTACTATTGACCACCCATAGTCCCTACATTATTAATTACCTGACTTTGTGCATTAAAGCCTTTGCAGTGCTCAGTAAAATTATTCAATCATCTAAAAAAGATACTCTTGAGCCACAGCTTGAAGAAATCGTTCCTTTGAAATCCACAGTTGATCCAGATGTTTCAATAGTCTACCAGATGAATGACGATGGTACGATAGCAATTTTAGGAAATTACAAGGGATTACCATCTGATGAAAACTATCTTAATGAGGTCTTGGCAGAAGGAAACGAACTATTTGCTAAATTGTTGGAACTAGAAGACTTATGCTAATAGATTTCTTTAAATCAGATTGTCAGGGAACCACCGAACAGCAAACGTTTGGTCTTTGTGATGATCCGGCTCCAGCAACAAATCCAGCTTATATAGATGAAAAAGATTCAGATAAATGGATTGCGGAAGTAAAAAATGAAAATAAAAAACAAGTAGTTTTTACAGCAATCGATCACTGCATAGAAATTTTACGCCCTAATGGAGATCAGGAAAGCAGATGCGATGGTGTTTTAACTTCGGAAGATGCAATAATATTTATTGAATTAAAAGACCGGGCTGCAAAACACGGATGGGTTAGAGATGGTAGAAATCAATTAAAAACAACCATCCTAAAATTTCTAGAAAGCAACACTGTAAACCCATATGCGAGAAAAGAAGGATACATAGCAAACAAGCAACGACCTTTTTTTAACAATGGAGTGGAAACCATCGCTGCGGAGTTTAAAGACGATACTGGCTTTGTGCTCCGCATTAGGCGTGATATTGAGATTTAAATATTCTTTT
>JAATFQ010000287.1 GCA_015655115.1 Sphingobacteriales bacterium | reverse complement strand
GTACGTGATGCAGCTAAAGCCGAAGCATTTAAAGCTAAAGGTGTAAACGTTGTTGTAGGTGATTACAGTGATTATACCTCAATGGTGGCCGCATTAAAAGGTATCGACAAACTATACCTGGTATCGGGGACTGACCTTGCCAATCGTACTGCGCAACAGTTAAACGTGATCAGTGCGGCTAAAGAGGCCGGAGTGAAACATATTTTTTACACCAGTTACCAGCGTAAAAAGAACATTAAAAATTCGGCTGTTGAGGGAGTCTCTGTCAGTCATATTGAAACAGAAAATGCTTTAAAGGCTTCAGGGTTGACCTATACGTTATTGCAGCATAGCCTCTATGCCGATATTATCCCTGCTTTCGCAGGAGATCAGCTATTGGAAAGTAAATCGATCTATCTGCCGGCAGGCAATGGCCGCGTTTCTTTTGTGGTGAGAGCTGACTTAGCAGAAGCAGAAGCGACTATGTTACTGGATGAAACCGGCAGGTTCGACAATAAAGCAATCGAACTGACAGGATCATACACAGCATCATGGGAAGAAATAGCAGCGATAATTTCGGATATTACAGGCACAGAGATCATTTATACGGCTCCTTCGGTAGAAGAATTTATTAACACCTTAACGGGATCTGGTGTACCTGCTGAATTTGCGGGTTTCCTAGCTGCTTTTAACCAGGGAATTGCAGCAGGTGAATTTGAAGAAATCAGCCCTGAACTGGAAAGCTTGCTTGGGCGGAAACCGGTAACAGTAAAATCTTTTCTGGAATCTGTTTACGGGAAAATAATTAATAAGCTGCCGGAAGTTATGTAACGATGGATTTGGTAACATTCAAAACTACGTGTCAGACAAAAACAGAAATGCCGGTTTGCGACCGGCATTTCTGTTTATCTATATATTTTAGTGCTTTCTATCCATATGGGCAGTCCCATCAGTTTATTGGGCGACAGCAACTTTTCTGTGCATGTTTGATGCAATAGCTTTTTCCGGAGCAGCCTCATACTCTGTTGTCAGGGCAGCAAATTTATCAGTATCCATTTTTGCGATATCTGCTAATTTATAGATATGGTTACCTGTAGTACCGATCAGTTCTAATTTCGCAGCGCCATCAACTACTGTATACAAGCTTTCTGTTGTTGCTTTTACACGTGCCCTTGCGTCGTCTTTCAATAAAACCTGCAGAAATTTCACATTGAATTTCCCTGCAGTCTGAACATTTGCTTTACCTGAAGCATCTATACGGTAAAGATCTTTCACATGAACAGTCACTGTAACCGGATTGAATTCTGATGAGGCAATTGTCAATGTGTGTCCTACTTGTTTTACGGATACATTTGGCATATCAGCTTCATCCATTGTTATATATTCTTTTTCGTCTTGTACCAGCATTACTTTTGTATTGCCGGTTACAATTACCTTTTTAATATCCTGATTATCATTCATTCTATCAACTGTAATTGTGGCGGCAGTTGCATTCATGGTAAATGCTGAAGCTAATAAAACGATAGCTAATGAAGTTGATTTTAGTGCTGTGTTGAATAAAGTTTTCATATCTTTTGAGTTTGTGGGTTATTAATTTATGTTTCTTATTTGTTTGTATATAAGACGTAGGCATCCCACAAACGTTTCAGCGGATTTCCGTTTACTATACCATACTGCTGTAATAGCCGACCAACTCTTGTAATTTTTCGACCAACGGGTTGAAAAATAATGACGGGCAGCACATTTTACCCAAAAGAATGAAAGAAAACAGAAAGGGGAAAGGCTTAAAAGCGATTCAGGAAAGCTCAAAAAATAAAAAAGGCCTTCTCCAAACGAATGAAGAAAGCCTTTTTTTAAAGGATAATGCTGAATTACTGATTACAATACAATGCTGTCAATTGCTTTATCTAATGCTGTAGCCTGTAATTCAGGGATAGCAAAACCTTCAGCTCTGACAACTGTTACATCAGTGATGCCGATGAAACCTAAAAATGTTTTAATGTATGGGGTTACGAAGTCAGCAGCGGCAGCATCACCTGAGCTATATACTCCACCTGTAGCAACTGCTATATATGCTTTTTTACCTGTTACCAAGCCAACCGGACCTTCAGCAGTATATTTAAAAGTGATTCCTGCACGACCAATATGATCGAACCATGCTTTCAATACTGATGGGATACCGAAGTTATACATTGGTGCACCGATAACAATAACATCAGCATGCATAATTTCATGGATTGCTTCATTTGAATGACGGATAGCTTCTTTATCTGCTTCTGTATGTTTCTCTACCGGAGTGAAGAATGCATTCAGGTGTGTTTCTTCCAAATGTGGAAAAGGACTTTTAGTAAGGTCTTTTACTTGTACTGCTGCTGCCGGATCTGCTTCTCTTAATTTATCAACAATAGCATTAGCTAATTTAATACTGTTTGACGCTGCGCCTCTGGGACTTGAAATGATGCTTAAAATCTTTGACATGGTTATATTTTTTATAATTTATTTCGATGTTTAATAAGGTAAAGATAGGTACCAATAAAATGACATCCATTGATATATGATAATAAATCACGCTGTTTATATAAAAAAATCGATTTACTTATTTGGCACATTTCTGCTCAGCTGCAATTTGCATTTATCTACATGGTATCTGAATGGAGAGATAAAGGTTTATTCAGGATTTTCATCCGTACTGTAAAGAAAGAGTGATCAGAAGTGATGAGAATTTCCTCTTCGTCCAACAAACGGTAGCGCTCGGCCAGGTTGGACAGTCCCTGTCCTGTTGAAGTTTCCTTATAGCTTTTAGGCTGCAGGTTATTGGAGACATAGATATACCCGTCAATTTCTTTAATCGTAATCAGCATTGGGCTTTCGGCAGTCAGATCGTTATGTTTCAGCGCATTTTCTACCAGGGGTTGTAAAGAAAAATAGGGCAAATATTGGTTATTTATACTCTGCTCCGGAATAGCTATTGAATAGTCTAATGCAGCACCAAATCGTATTTTCTGCATTTTCAGATAGTATAGACAGAATTCCAGTTCGTTTTTGATCAGCGTAGTTTTTGTGCCATGGTTGGAAATGCTCATCCTTAAAAAGTTAGCCAGGTGCACCAGGTATTCCTCTCCTTGCTGCAGGTCTGTTTTATAAAGGGATTTAATTGTATTCAACGCATTAAAGAGGAAATGGGGATGAATCTGCTGTCTTAATAAGAGGTTTGCGGTTTCGCTCAGATTTGCTTTTAACTGCAGGTTCTCAATCTCCCCTTGTGCCCTTATGGATTGCAGCATGACCATATTATGCAGAAAAAGGATCAGGGTATTTAATACCCACACGGCAAGAAAGGCAAGTGAATAAGCCATTATAATATGATTACTACCTTCTCCTTCCCATCTGGTTTGAGTAATTACTGAATACAAGGATTTGACGAAAAACCAGATAGGAATCGTACTCAGGTAACTGGCCGTATAATATTTTATTTTATCGTATCTGTTGGGGTTCTGCGGATCAAAAGAGAAAGCCTTTAACAGACCGAGATTGCAAAAGCCGGTAATCGCCATCAATACAAAAGCCTGTAAAAAACGCATCAACGAGATGAACGGCTCATGGCTGATAGCCAGATAGAAAATGAAAACCACAATGGATGATAGTGCAGACAGGATCCAGGTCAGTCTTGTCAGGTTTTTATAGGGAATGTGGTTTTGCATGTTGCAAATTAATTGTTTTTAGGTGGTTTTATACATTCAGCATCCTCTTAAATAATACGGTCGCATGAAATATATCATTTTATATGTTTATTAACCCTTGGTGAGCCAGGTTAAAAACTGAGCCGCCTTCCCTTTACTGACAATTACTTTTTCAGCGAAGGGAATATTGAGGTTTAGCAGTAGTTTCCTGGAGAAGAAACTGGAAACATCGGTGACTACATCACGGCATACCAGGTACTGACGGTTGGCCCTGAAGAAGTTCTTTCCGGATAATCTTTCCAGTTCGTCGAGATTTTTATTGGGATAATAATTTTTGCCCGAAAAGGTAAGCAGATGGGTAATTTCATTTTCGAGATAAAACATGGCGATGTCCTGCAGCTTTACAGGAATGATTTTGTCCTGGTGATAGACCAGTACAGAAGCTGCCGTTTGTGTTTCCGGGTTGGCCAGCAGTTGCATCAGGGCATCATACTGGGGTGTCTGATCTGATGAAAATATTTGTTTCAGCTGCCTGTAGCGTTGAAGTGCATGATCAAGAGTGTGAAGTGTAAATGGCTTCAGGATATAGTCTATGCCATTAGCTTTAAAGGCATCTAAGGCATACTCATCATAGGCAGTACAGAAAATAACAGGTATAGAAACAGGAACCGCAACAAATATCTCAAAGCTTAGTCCATCGCCCAGCTGGATATCGCTAAAGATCAGGTCTGGTGCTTCGGCTTTTTTAAAGTAAGCAATAGCCTCCCTCACCGATCTGAGCTGAACAATATCTATCTGCTCATTCAACAATCGCTTGATATTCAATTCGAGCTCATCTGCAACAAGCTCCTCGTCCTCAATGATTACTATATTCATCTTTTAACAATTTAATACTTACTGAAAATAGGTTTTGCTCTTCTTTGATCACGATTTCATCGCCCGATAAGAGATGGTACCTCTCCGCGAGATTGGCTAGTCCGTAGTTGACTGAAGCGACTTTATTTTTTTTCTTCTGCAGGTTATTGCTGATGACCAGCCATTCATCCTGATAGCTGATGTTTACCTTCAATGGTGCGCAGGGTGTGAAATCATTATGTTTGATCGCATTTTCAAGCAGGGGCTGCAATGAGAACGAAGGCAGGTAATAACTTTTTAAGATATCATCCGGCAGAGTGACAGAACAATCCAACGCAACACCAAACCTGATCCGTTGCATTTCAAGATAGGCGAGCAATAACTTGACTTCGTCATCTAAAGTAGCGATGGTAGTTGCATGGTAATAGATTGATGCCCTTAAAAAACTGGCCATATGTACCAGGTAGCTGTCAGCAACATGTGTATCTTTATGATAGAGGGCCTTGAGGGTGTTCAGTGCATTAAACAGAAAATGAGGCTGGATCTGCTGCTTTAAAAGCAGATTGGCGGCTTCCGCATTTGCGGTTTTAAGCCTGGACAATTCGAGGTCGCTTCGCAGTTTATGCTCATACAGCAAAACAGAATCATTCAGAATAAAGATCAGGGTATTGATCACTACACCGGAGCCAACAAAGGCAAGAAATAAATCTGTATCCTGAAATGACCAACGGTGGTTTGCCATCCTTGCAAATATTGGCCACAACAACAGATAAACCGCTACGCTTGCCGGATAAGTAAATAATAAGCGGAGCTGGGTGAACTTCCTGGACCTGAGCGCAACCTTTCTCGCCAGAATGATCATAACAACGATATTTGTATACCCGATCAGTTCAATGCAGATGAAGGTGAATGTCGCAAAGATAAATTC
>JAATFQ010000151.1 GCA_015655115.1 Sphingobacteriales bacterium | reverse complement strand
TAACAAATAAAAGAGGCAAAGTAATAGATAAAGAGCGGAGGTAAAGATTAATATAATTGTGATTTGCTAATCTTTAGGTGCTTCCCTGATAATTACGAACACATCTTCATTGTCCTTTTTCATCAGGTATTTTTCGCGGGCGAACTTTTCTGCAGTATTCAGGTTGGTATTGAGTTCATTCAGGTCTTTCTTTACCTTTGCAATTTCCTGCTCATAGAAATCCTTTTCTTCCTGCAATTTATGAACCTCAGTACGGTACTCATACTGAGAAAGCATGTCATTCTTATCAAAGAATAACATCCATACTACAAATGCTACAGCAGCAAGAAAGTATTTGTTCCTGAAGATTTCCAGTAATCGGTTCATAATGACAAATATATAAATAAAAAACATCCGAAGTTTAATCACTCCGGATGTTTTTATTAGTAAATATTTCTTTTTAATAGCTTATGAAGCTATCATGATCTTTTCATTTCTGTTGGTGATCTGTAAGATCATGATGGTTTCAAAGCATTTAATTATTCATATGTTAATTCCAGCTTACTAGTATCCCGCTTATTAACAATAGAATAAAAGCTATTATTTTTTCAAGAATTTGAAATCTCTACCAATGAAACGTGCAGCAGAACCTAATTCTTCCTCGATACGTAACAATTGATTGTATTTAGCTATCCTGTCAGAACGTGAAGCTGAACCAGTTTTAATCTGGCCACAGTTTAATGCTACTGCTAAATCAGCAATAGTCACATCTTCAGTTTCTCCTGAACGGTGACTCATTACAGAAGTATAGCCATTGGTTTGTGCTAATGAAACTGCGTTAATAGTTTCGCTTAATGAACCGATCTGGTTTACTTTAACTAAGATAGAGTTAGCAATGCTTTTATCAATACCTTGTTGTAGACGTTTTACGTTAGTTACGAACAAATCGTCACCTACTAACTGTACTTTTTTACCAATAGCAAGAGTTAAAGCCTCCCATGCATCCCAGTCATCCTCATCCAGGCCATCTTCAATAGAGATGATAGGGTATTTGTTAGCCCAGTCTACCCAATATTTCACCATTTCATCAGAGCTTAATTTCTCTCCCGACGATTTGTGGAAATTATAAGTTTTAGTTTTGCTGTCGTACATTTCAGAAGCAGCAGCATCCATAGCGATCCAGATATCTTTACCAGGAGTGAAACCAGCAGTTTCAATAGCAGTTAAGACAGTCTCGATAGCTTCAACATTAGAACCGATGTTAGGGGCGAAACCACCTTCATCACCAACGTTAGTTGAATAACCTTTTTTCTTTAATACGTCTTTCAGGTGATGGAATACCTGAGTTCCCATTTGTAAAGCTTCAGAAAAACTGTTTGCGCCGATAGGCATAACCATGAATTCCTGGAAGTCAATTTTGTTGTCCGCATGAGCACCACCATTAAGGATGTTCATCATCGGAATAGGCAAAGTATTTGCGTTTACGCCGCCGATATAACGGTATAAAGGTTGTCTGCTTTCCTGAGCAGCAGCTTTAGCCGCAGCCAAAGAAACGCCTAAAATAGCATTAGCACCTAAATTACCCTTATTTTCAGAACCATCAAGGTCGATCATGATCTTGTCGATCATATTTTGTTCGAAAACATCAACACCTATCAGTTCTTTAGCAATTTTTTTATTTACATTTTCAACGGCTTTTAATACACCTTTGCCCATGTAGACATTTTTATCCCCGTCTCTTAATTCAACCGCCTCATGTTTTCCAGTACTTGCGCCAGATGGCACCGCAGCACGGCCTAATACGCCGTTTTCAGTTGTTACTTCTACTTCAACAGTAGGATTACCTCTTGAATCGAGGATTTGTCTTGCATGAACATCAATTATTAAACTCATTTTATTATAATTTTTAGTTTCGAATCTCTTAGTGTATTATATACAATTACTAACTAAGCATCCAAAGTTAAAATAATATTTAAATTAAAAACGTGCATTATATCATTAAATTATTCCCACTTGAACACCTTTACCGCTAAAGCGTAAATTCCTATGCCCCAGATCACCATAATCAGCACCTGTTGCCTGACGTCCCATAGTCCGGCTCCCTCAAAGGCAACCTGCCTCATGGCATCGTTAAGATAGGTTAATGGCAGTGCCCTGCTAATCGGCTGCAGCCAGGAAGGGAAGTTTTCGATGGAGAAAAATGTGCCTGATAAAAGAAATTGCGGCAGTGTAATGATATTAGAAATAGGTGGGATAGTGCTCTCACTTCGGGCAATACCAGACACCACAAAGCCAAAACCCATGAATACTATCAGTCCGATAGTCGAAAGAATGAGCATATTCAGCACCGTCACAAAACTATGGATGAGCGTAAAATGGAAAAAGAAATGGCCGATCAGTATGATAAATACAGCACCTAGCAGGGCGAAGCCTATTCTCGCCAGACCTTCTCCTAATATGATGCTCGATCTTCTTACCGGGGTAGCAAAAAAACGTTTGATGACCAGCGTCTGCCGTAAACTAAAAAATACAAAGGCAGTGCCGAACACGCCGGTGCTCAAAAGAGAGAAGCCCAGTTGTCCGGGCAGGATGAAATCTATCGTTCTATAGGTCCGTCCGTGGACGGTACTTTCCCTGAATTCTGCCACCGAGGGTTTCAGGTCTTTCGCATTCAGTGTATACATCAGGTTATTCAGCACTGATTTAAGGATATTTCCTTTATCTATCGACGCAGAGGTATAAGTGATATTGGCCAGATAAGCTGGTTTGGCTGCTGTGTTTTTATGCACGTCGATCACCCCTGCAATAGTCCCTTTCTCCAGCCGTTGCTGAATTTCTGCGGCATCTTTATCTGTAATCAGCTTTATTACGGCTGTTTGTTCCAGTGTCCTGATCACAGGATTCTGCAAGTCAGAGCCAGGGGCAACAGCCAGGTCTACCTTAATTCCGCCACCACCAAGAAAGCCAAATACAAGGATGAAAATAAGGGGGAATGCGAGTGTGAAAACTACTGCCGAAGGACTACGCGTTATCGATCTGAAGCTGGCTTTAGCTAATGCCAGGGTAGCTTTTGTATGGTTATAACGTTTGTTCATTTGTAGATTTTATTTAGCCTTCGCGCCATTCTTTGCCAGTAAGGTTGATGAATACATCTTCCAGGTTGGCTTTTTTTACTTCTTTAGTCCTTTCGAAACCGCGTCCCAGCAGTTGGTCGATCAGATTATCCGGCGTATCCAGGGCAATAATCTCGCCATGTTCTACAAAAGCTACGCGGTCACAAAGTTGTTCAGCTTCATCCATATAATGCGTGGTGATCACTACCGTTGTGCCGTTATTTCGTATGTCTGTAATCAGTTCCCACAAGTTGCGCCTCGCCTGCGGATCCAGGCCTGTAGTAGGCTCATCCAGGAAGATGATCTTGGGAGAGTTGAGTAGGGTAGTCGCAATAGAAAAGCGCTGTTTTTGTCCGCCGGATAAAGCTTTATATTTTGCTTTCGCTTTATCCTGCAGGTTTACTTTCTCCAGCATTTCCATCGGCTTGATGTCTACACCGTACAGTCCGGCGAAGAGTTCCATCAGCTCCACCAGGTTCAGATTAGGATAATAGCCAGCTGCCTGCAGCTGCACACCAATGATGCGTTTGATCTCATTCGCATCATTGTCTACCGAAAAGCCATCAACAAGAATCTCCCCTGAAGTTTTCTCTCTCAGGGTCTCGATAATCTCCAAAGTGGTGGTTTTCCCTGCGCCATTAGGGCCAAGAAGTCCGAAGATTTCATTTTCATACACCTCGAAACTAATCCCTTTGACGGCTTCGAATCTGGCATAATTTTTCACCAGGTTTCGTACACTGATGATGGCATTGGTTTTATCCATAAAGATAAATGTAATAAGGTTTTATGCAAAAAGGATTGAATATACTTCAATCCTTTTAAATATGGCTGTTAAATGATGATTTGAAGAGATGCCCGCTTAAATCAGGCTAGTTCCCCTGGATCACTACCTAGGTTAGTTCGCTTATAAGATTACCAGGCTAATTCACCTTTGATCAGGCTAACAAAGTCGTCGAATAGATAGCGTGAATCATGTGGGCCGGGAGAAGATTCCGGGTGGTATTGCACCGAGAATGCTTTCTTGCCTTTCACACGAATACCTTCGATAGACTGGTCATTCAGGTTGATATGGGTAATTTCTACCTTATCAGATTTTCTGACCTCGTCAGGGATTACACCAAAACCGTGGTTTTGTGAGGTAACCTCACAGTGATCTTTAATAATATTTTTTACCGGGTGGTTTAGTCCCCTGTGGCCGTTAAACATCTTCATTGTGCCTATGCCATTCGCTTGTGCGAGCAGCTGGTGACCTAAGCAGATACCAAACAGAGGTTTATCTTCGGTAAGGATTTGTTTCACTGTATCAATAGCATAAGGCATTGCGGCAGGGTCGCCGGGGCCATTAGAGATAAAGTAAGCATCAGCGCCCCATTTACTCATTTCTTCGAATGATGTTTTAGCCGGGAAAACCTTAACATATAAGTCCCTGTTATCAAAATTACGTAATGTGTTTTTCTTGATACCGAAGTCCAGCGCTGCAACTTTATAAGTTGCTTCTGGCGAACCATAAAAATAAGGTTCTTTGGTAGACACCTGTGATGACAACTCCAGTCCGTCCATTGAAGGCACTTCAGCCAATTTTGCTTTCAGCTCATCGATGTCAGTAATTTCAGAAGATATAATAGCATTCATGGCTCCCTGGTCGCGGATTTTCCTTACCAATGCGCGGGTATCTATATCAGATATACCTACAATATTTTCATTCTGGAAATAATCCTGAATAGATTCGGCAGCTTCCTTGCGGCTGTACCCAATATTGTAATTTTTGCAAACCAGACCTGCAATTTTAATCGAATCTGATTCGATCTCTTTGTTATGAATTCCATAATTACCAATATGGGCATTCGTAGTGACCATGATTTGTCCGAAATAAGAAGGGTCAGTAAAAATTTCCTGATAACCCGTCATTCCTGTGTTGAAACAAATCTCTCCTGTTGTTGTGCCAATTTTTCCGGCAGCTTTACCGTGATAAACGGTTCCGTCGGCTAATAACAGGATCGCAGGTAACTTGGTGTAGTTAGTCATTGTAATTTAAATGAGAAATAAAGTTTAAAAAAGGAGTTAATGAAAGGAGGATTGCGCCTTTAGTGTCGCTTAAATGATTAACAAATGTGCTGTTATCTAACCCGTTCATTTCGGGATACAAAGATAGGTTTTTGAACAGTCATATCCATATTTTTTTTGAAACGATTAAATTGTTGTGATATATCATGAGATATAATGATTGTGGAGGTCTCATTTCTCAGATGAATACCCTAATTTTGCTGGCCTAAAGCATAAAATTATGTCTGTAAACAAAGAAGTGAAGCGTATTACCACCCACAGTCTGCAAGAGATGAAACATAAAGGTGAAAAAATCACCATGTTAACGGCCTATGATTATTCCATGGCCACAGTTCTTGATGATGCGGGTATAGATGTTTTACTAGTAGGTGATTCTGCTTCAAACGTAATGGCAGGCCACGAAACCACCTTGCCGATCACGCTTGATCAAATGATCTATCATACACAAAGTGTAGTACGAGCAGCAAAACGTGCATTTATAGTTGCTGATCTTCCTTTTGGTGCTTACCAGGGGAATTCTAAAGAAGCATTAGTTTCTGCCATCAGGATGATGAAGGAATCGGGTGTTCATGGTATCAAACTTGAAGGTGGAACTGAAATTGTTGACTCCATTGACCGGATTATCACTGCGGGTATTCCTGTAATGGGGCACTTGGGCTTAACACCACAGTCGATTTATAAATTCGGTACTTATTCCGTGCGTGCGAGAAGTGAGCAGGAGGCCGACAAGCTGAAAACCGATGCACTGGCTTTACAGGCTGCAGGGTGTTTCGCTTTGGTGCTGGAGAAAATCCCGGCAGCACTGGCAAAGCAAGTTACCGAAAGCTTACATATCCCTGTGATTGGCATTGGTGCCGGACCGCATTGCGACGGACAGGTATTAGTTGTAAACGATATGATCGGCCTTACGAAAGGGTTTAAACCACGTTTCCTACGTCAGTATATCAATTTATATGATGGGATATTAGGCGCTGCACAATCTTATATTAAAGATGTGAAGTCGAATGATTTTCCGAACGAAAAAGAGCAATATTAAAATATAATTGTCAATCGTAAATAAGCAACAATCAATGCCGGTAACCGCAAAAGACATACTCTACGAAGACAATCACCTCATCGCTATTAATAAACGGGCGGGTGATATTGTGCAGGTAGATGAAACCGGTGATGAGCCGCTGGACGAGAAAGTAAAAAAATATATCGTTGCTACCTATCATAAACCCAGTGGTGCTTTTTTAGGTGTTGTACACCGGCTGGACCGTCCGGTAAGTGGGGTAATCCTGTTTGCCAAAACGAGCAAGGCGTTGGAGCGGATGAATGCTATTTTCAAAAACAGGGAAGTAAAGAAAACCTATTGGGCTGTTGTGCGTAATAAACCCGCAAACGTGTCAGGAACGCTGGTGCATTACCTGGTGAAAAATACTAAGACAAATGTAGTAACTCCGCATCTCAAAGAGGTAGCAGGAAGTCAGCGCGCGGAGCTCAGCTATCGCCTGATTGGTGAACTTGGCGGTTATTACCTGATAGAGGTTGATCCATTAACAGGACGGTCGCACCAGATAAGAGTGCAGCTTTCTACGCTGGGCTGTCCGATAGTAGGTGATAATAAATACGGTTACCCCCGCGGCAGCCGCAAGGGGAGTATTTGCCTACATGCACGGAGGTTACAGTTCCTGCATCCTGTAAAAAAAGAACCTATAAATATTTTTGCCAAACTTCCTGTAGACGGATTTTGGGAACGATTCGAAGCTTTTTAAAGCTTTGAATCGTTTGATTTTCAGCTCCAACTATATAGAGATTTTTTGTTTATAGCGCATTTACAATATTTCTGATCCTTCTTGTTTTCTATTTGCAGCCCATCGCTTTTTCTATTTGCAGTCAATTGCCGATAGGGTAGTGCCTTCAGTGAAATTTAGTTTGCTGGTATTCTTGAATACAAATTTGCCATTCTTCTCTTCAGAATCACCATAACCTTCGGTCAGCCGATTACCTTTTATTAAAAATGCGACCTGCCGGATAGTAGTTGTCCCTTCAGACATAAAAGTATAATCCGCAATGAGAGTATCTCCCTTTATCTGGCCGGTAAGAGTGCCTGTATTTTTATCTTTTTCATAATAATTATAATCCAGGTTACCTGTTACGTCGTGGCCGACCTTTGTCATAGAAAGCGATACCGTATCCTTATTTTTAATATATGCATAGCAGGATTTTCCATTTCCAACAGTCGTATCAGGAGCAGCTGCAAGGCTATCTGCCTTCTCTTCTGGTGATTTAGTCTGGCATGCCGTTATAAAGCCTGCGAAAAGTGCCATTAATATCAGGGAGTTCTTCATAATAGTAGATTTTATAGATTTCCTAATACTCTACAATCAGCCTGCCATCTTTTGTTGGGCGATAAAGCAATTAATTATGTTACGTTTATTATTGCATTGTACATATAAAAGATTCTACATATAAGGGACTTTACATATAAAACATTCTACATGGTAGGCGCAATATATGTCAGATTATCTGTCTATAAAAAAGGTTAAAGCTGTTTGCAGGCCTTGGCTCTTTCTTCAAAGGGGCGCAGAAGCAAACAGCTTTAACCTTTTTTATACCTAAGAATATCTTACCAAATATAAGTTGCGACAGCTCCGCCGTCCAGTGACGTGCTTACCATCTTTCCTTCACTTTTAATATTGAATACCTTACGTCCATTATTACCATTCACCACAATCAGTACTTTTTTGCCTTCCGGTGTTTCAAAAGAGACATTCTGTAGATTATCAATAACATTAGAAGCAATCCTTACAGATCCGGGCCTAACAAACTTAGACGCATGGCCAATCACATAATAAGCAACATTCTTTGTTACCGTTTGTCCGATAGTAATGGCGCCCATACATGTCGTACATCCGCCAACAGTATGAGGTGCATAGTTAGGGTCGGCCGCGAGGTTCCATTCCAGCACATTGCGGCTCCAGTTACGGGTAGCACCAATAACCAACGTAGCAACATGCCATTTCAGGTCTTCGCTAAAATTACCCGGACCGCCAACCCATTGTTCGGTAAAATACACATTCCTATCAGGGTGCGCATTATGTACAGTAGAAAGGGCAGAGATGTCACCGCCATATAAATGGAAGGCAGAGCCGTCAATATACTGTTTCGCGTCAGCATCATTGAGGATAGATATAGGGTAATCCGGTCTGTCGGCATTATGGTCATAAACGATAATCTTTGTTTTGAGTCCGGCCGACTTAAATACCGGTCCGAGGGCAGTTTTAATAAATGCTGCCTGATCTTTAGCTTCCATAAACATACTCGGTACATTACCGGGGTGTAGCGGTTCATTCTGGATTGTAATTGCATCTATCGTGATCCCCTGCTCCTTCATTGCATTGACATACTTCACCAGGTAATGTGCGTAAGAAGTATATAGTGCAGGCTTCAGGCTTCCACCTTTAAAGCTGCCATTATCCTTCATCCATGTAGGAGCAGTCCAAGGGGAACCCAGGATTTTTATATCAGGATTCAGGGCTACGATCTTTTTAAGGATAGGTACAAGATCTTTCATTTCACGTTCGATAGAAAACTTGTCCTGGTTTACGTCAGTTTGTCCTACCGGGAGTTCATTATAAGTAAAAGTATCGCTGCTTAAATCAGAAGCGCCAATGCTCAATCGTAAATAGCTTACACCTATACCATTTTGCTCAGTAGAGAAAATATCTTTCAGCAGCGCATCCTTGGCTGTAGCATCCAGTGCATTAATCAGGCTGGCGCTACCGCCGGTAAGCGTATAACCAAAGCCATCAAT
>JAATFQ010000188.1 GCA_015655115.1 Sphingobacteriales bacterium | reverse complement strand
TCAGCTATATGCTGCCAATGCGCCTTTCGGAAGCAATGTAGTAGGACTTGAAGCCGCATCCTGGCGATATTTCGGACGTAGTCCGGCATTGCTATCCTGGGGAGAGATGGCTACGCTCGCCGTACTGCCAAATAGTCCTTCTTTAGTACATCCTGGGCGCAACACGGCAACACTGATCAAAAAAAGGAACGACCTGCTGGATCAGCTGGTACGACTGAAAATAATTGATCAGCCTACGGCAGAACTATCTAAACTGGAACCCGTACCTGGGAAGCCAATCGCCCTGCCCCAAAATGCACCTCATTTATTGAACAGGTTTAAAGCAGAAAGGTTGGGTACAGCCATGCAAAACACCAGGATTACTTCCACAATCAACCTGGCACTACAGCTAAAAGTTAACGCCATGCTGAAAAGATATAATAACCGATATCGTGCAAACGACATTAATAACATCGCAGCATTGGTACTTGATGTTAAAAAAGGAACTGTAATGAGTTACGCGGGCAACATTTACCAGCCAGAAAATGCTGAGCTGGAAAGTCATGTCGATATGATTAAAGCGCCCAGAAGTCCTGGCAGCACTTTAAAACCGTTACTATATGCAAGCATGTTAAGCGAAGGCCTGATGCTGCCGAAGTCTTTAATCGCGGATATCCCTACTCAAATCGGCAATTATTCCCCCCAGAACTATGATTTGGGATATGACGGAGCCATTCCGGCAGATCAGGCCTTAAGCCGTTCGCTGAATATTCCCGCGGTTAAGTTGCTACAAGCCTACAAGTATCCCCGGTTTTATGATCAGCTCAAAAAACTGGGCATTTCGACATTGAACCAGCCGGCAGATCATTACGGGCTGTCGCTCATTTTGGGTGGCAGCGAGGTGACTATGTGGGACCTTGCTAAAGTCTACATGGGCATGGCAAGGACGCTGAATCATTTTAATACCTATAGAGGGTTATATAATGCCAGGGATTATGATGCACCAGTGTATATAAAAAGCAAAGCGGTCAGAAAAGATGATGAGAGTGATTTACAGCCCAATTCAATGCTTGATAACGGTGCTATCTGGAATACATTCAATGCAATGGAAGAGCTCATGCGTCCAGGTGACGAAGGGTTATGGGAGCAGTTTTCTTCTTCACAGCAGCTGGCATGGAAAACAGGAACAAGCTTCGGGTTCAGGGATGCATGGGCTGTGGGCCTGACGCCGGATTTTGTAGTCTGCATATGGGTCGGAAATGCTGATGGCGAAGGCCGGCCAGGGCTCACTGGGATTGATGTTGCTGCCCCGGTATTATTTGATATTTTCAGACAACTACCAACGGGTAAGTGGTTCGGGATACCTACTAAAAAATTAAAAAAGATGTGGGTATGCAGGCAAAGCGGATATAAAGCAGGCGAGTATTGTATGGAGAAAGAAGAGCAGCTAGTTCCTCCAGCAGGAGAAAAAACAAACGTTTGCCCCTATCACAAGCTTGTCCACCTCGATCGGACTGCTACTTTCAGAGTTACCGATGCTTGTGAACTTACTGGAGACATGGTCCATAGCCCATGGTTTATCCTGCCACCAGCAATGGAATACTATTATAAAGTAAAGCATAGCGACTATAGGCCTCTCCCCCCTTATATGGCTGGTTGCGTTGATGAAGGAGGAAATAATGTGATGGAGATGTTATATACAAAGAATAACACTGCGATATATGTGCCACTGGAAATAGACGGTAAACGTGGCAATGTTGTGTTTACTGCTACGCATAGGAACGAAGCTGCGGAGATTTACTGGCATCTTGACAATGAATATGTGGCTACCACCAAACACAACCATCAGCTCGCACTGAGTCCGCCCCCAGGAAAACATACCCTTACTTTGGTAGACAATAAGGGCGAAAGGCTGGTACAGCAGTTTGTTATCCTGGATAAAGAAAAACCTTAACGTGTCGCTAATTATTAAACAGTAATTTTCTTTCTGCACCACCTCTGATAATCAGATATTGTGCAGCCATATAGGTTGACATAATCAGCAGTCCAGCGTAAGAAAAGGGCGTTATGAAATAAGCATATGATAACAACACTGCAGATAAAGCGAGTAAAATAGCACCGGCCAGAATAAGGTTAAAACTTAATTTATTGACCCTTTTATTCCTGAATGCCGCCATCATGATCAGCAATGCCATAATAAAAGCATTGATAATCACCGGCAAACGATAAGGGCCTAGATGCGGCCTAAGCAGGAAATAAAAAGAAGTGCAGGCAACAAGACAGGAAATAATTGCTATCCTTGCTCCTTTTTTGTCCAGTTCAGGTGCAGAGCGAAAGTCGAGATAAAAGGCGCTGATATAAAAGATATAGCTGATCAGGAAAGCGATCAACCCATACAAAAAGTAAGATGGGTCATGGCTTTTCATAAGAATGAATGTATCACCTGTAAGGGCAAATACCAATCCTGTAAATAATCTTTGATGAAAACGACCTTTCAAACTCGTCGCTGAACTGAGGAATACCAAAAGCACAACAGTAATTAGCGGAGTAGTTATTTCTTTTAACAGTGACCATTTATTGATATGAGCCATCAATACAAGAATAAATACTATCGCATAAGCAAAGCTAAACTGTAGATGTTTTTTATTCATGCAGTTAAAATAAGAGCCAGGAAATAATTCAATTAAAACCTGGTTCTCTATGTGATGATAGAAAAATAATCAGTCAAACTAAAATAACTAATTAATAGCTACGTTCTCTGTTGTTGTTGTTACGTTTAAAACCACCGCCAGCGTTTCCACCACCAGTATTAGGTTTTTCTTGTGCTTCAGCAACTTTGATCCGGTTACCATTGTAGTCACCACCATTCATCCTCTTAATCGCTTCTTTTGCCTCTTCATCAACGGGCATTTCAACAAAACCAAAACCACGGCTTTGTCCAGTTTCACGATCTTTGATAATTCTAAGTGATTTTACTTGACCGAAATCACCAAATACGGCTGTTAATTCATCTTCCCCAACTTCTAAAGGAAGGCCTGTAATAAATATCTTCATTAATGTCTAAAAATTTCCTCAAATGTACAAAAATCATACCGTAAAATTGCAAGAGAAGTGTAAGATATCGCAATTAATTTGTTAAATAGAAGGCGAATTTATTTCACCAGATTTTCCAGAAACAAAAACACATTCCATTATTTATGTAATTCTTTTGTTAACAATAGATTTCACCCAGATCGTTCTTGCACAATTTGCACATTGATGCTTTTCTGCCGGCTCTAATAATTGAGTATTTCCGCAAAAGGTACAGGAATAAAAGTCTTTATGTTTAATTGCCTCTCTTTGGTTTTTGAATAACGCTGGCAATATTGGCAGGCCGTATTTTACTTCTGCGTCATGGTAATAAAATAAACTAATACTGCCTGAGGTTTCGATGATGGCCAATTCCACCTGTCCAAGATGAGATACACTGTTTAACCTGAGTTCGGAAAAAAATTCATCCTGTGCCATAGTTTCTTTTTTGAAGTTATGAATGGAGAATTTCCCATGTTCGATTAAGCAAGTACATGTTCCTTCTAGTAGTGCTTCTGCTTTTTGACTCCTGGCTACCAGATAGGCAGTTAGTTTATATGCGATGACAACAACAAGAAATACAAGAATTGCAGATAAGATACCTACTTCTTTGTAAAACATTGGATCGCCAGCAGCAGATCCGAGGCTGATAATAACTACCATCTCAAACACTGAGAGTTGTTTCACTCCTCTTTTGCCCAGCGTCCTTAAGCTAAGTAAGACAATCAGGTACATAATTAATGTACGCAAGACAACCTCTGGAGCGAACGCCCATTCCTGTTCGCCTAAAAGTAATTTCTCGAATCTTTCAAAAGTAAATATCTGTATAAGCATCTGTTTTATTTATCTGTATATAGCTAAATTAAAAGATGTAACACAGAATTGGTCAGAGTGTTTTTATTTAAACAAAATGAAATTACGAAACCTTAGGTTCCTTAATTTTCACGCTTCTTTCCATACAAAAATCTCTTCCATCATAATTCCATTCCAATAAAACATTCCATAATCCGCTCTCCATGCCCTGCAAAGGAATGGTTAGTACTCCATTTTCATCGCTGCGGTAGCTTTTTATTTGCGTTTCCATTTCAGGTTTAGTTGTGTGTGTAAAGAAAACCTTAACCGCAACAGGATGATCGAAACTAAAATTTAAAGTTTTCATCTTATATAAGTTTTGCCCGTTAAATAATATAAGTTTATAATTGGTTGTTAATCAATGACTCTATAACAATATTTGTTACTAAATGTTTGCTGCGGGTATAAGTAAATTTCGGCTATATCATGTTATGAATTGATGAAATAACTTTACATCACATAAAATACATATGATCTGTAGCAATTATTTGTTGCAAACAAGTAATCGTTTGACTTTTATCATTATTTTTTTGGAAGTGATTATTAATTTTCTATCTTTGCACCTCCTTAACCAAAAGGAATTGATTCCGTAGCTCAGCTGGTAGAGCATTACACTTTTAATGTAGTGGTCCTGGGTTCGAATCCCAGCGGGATCAC
>JAATFQ010000237.1 GCA_015655115.1 Sphingobacteriales bacterium | reverse complement strand
ACCACTTCTTCACATTCTGGATGTGCAATAAATTTGGCATTAGGATGGCGTTCTTTTAACTTGATAATTTTCTCCTGTGAAAAAATTTCATGAACCATACAGGCCCCATTCCAGAGTACTAAATCTCTACCTGTTTTTTTAGCCACATAAGCACCTAAATTCCGATCCGGACCGAAAATTATTTTTTGATCTATAGGCAAACTTTGCACAATTTGAACCGCATTGCTTGATGTACACACAATGTCGCTCAATGCTTTCAGTTCGGCTGTACAATTCACATAAGTTATTACCAAATGGTCAGGGTATTGCTCCTTGAATTTTTTAAACAAATGTGGCGGACAACTATCTGCTAATGAGCATCCTGCTTTTAAATCTGGTAATAATACCTTCTTTTTAGGAGATAATATTTTTGCTGTTTCAGCCATAAAATGTACGCCGGCAAATACGATCACATCAGCTTCGGTTTTTGCTGCTTCCTGAGAAAGGCCTAAACTATCCCCAATATAGTCTGCAATATCCTGTATATCAGGTTCCTGGTAGTAATGAGCTAGTATAATTGCATTTTTTTCCTTTTTTAGTTTTTCAATTTCTGTAAAAAGATCCAGTGTTGGGTCTATGCTTTCTTCTACAAAACCTCTTCTGTTTAATTCTTCTAAGGTATCCATTTTCAACGTTTCAATAATTAATAATTATTTAATATAAATAGACTTCTATTGTTTATTAGTGTGTTAGTAATGTTTGTAACTCTCCATTTTAAATTCGTTAAAATGATTTGTTCTACAGTTATCCACAACATTGTTGGTTTTTCCACGTATCTATCGGCTGATTTACAATGCTATATTTTTTGTCGTAAATACTTTTCAATATCAATATGTTAATTGTTAGTAAGCCAGCAAAAAGTTAATAAACTCCACAAAGTTGCTCAAAAATAACTTAAAAGATTGTGTCTAATTCTCATTTTAGCTTAGCTTTAAACATTCTTAAAAAGTTGCTCTAATAATATAGACAAGTAATTAACATTTTTTCAACGTTGTTAACAAAGCAACGGATTTATCAGTCATCAATGAGAAAAGTAGATTTTTTAGTAGTAGGATCCGGTATTGCAGGTTTAAGCTTTGCTTTAAAGGCTGCAAAACACGGAAAGGTAATTATTGTTACCAAGTCAAATGAAGACGAGTCGAACACCAAATATGCACAGGGTGGGGTAGCTGTAGTCGTAAATAAGGATGATTCTTTTGAGAAACATATAGCCGATACGCTCGATGCAGGTGATGGTTTATGTGATCCTAAAATTGTAGAGATAGTGGTAACGGAGGGGCCTCAGCGCATCCAGGAGATCATTGACTATGGAATTAACTTCGATAAAAACAATGGGGGAGTATACGATCTTGCTAAAGAAGGCGGACATTCTGAACATCGTATTTTACATTATAAAGATGTTACAGGTTATGAGATTGAGAGTGTTTTGCTGAAGCAGATTCATGAGAATGAAAACATAGAGATATTAACACATTACTTCTGCCTGGAGTTAATTACCCAGCATCACCTCGGGGAGTTTGTTGACAAATCATCCAAAGATATCAACTGTTTTGGTATATATGCCTTTAACACAGAGCTTAACGATGTGGAAAAGATCTTGGCAAAGGTGACTGTACTTGCTTCAGGAGGAGCTGGTCACATCTATTCGAGTACTACAAATCCTGTTATTGCTACAGGTGATGGTATGGCAATGGTTTACCGTGCAAAAGGTAAATTGAGGAATATGGAGTTCATACAGTTCCATCCAACGGCCTTATATAACCCTGGGGAGTACCCATCTTTCTTAATTTCTGAAGCTGTAAGAGGTTTTGGAGGCGTTCTTAGACGCAAAAATGGGGATGAATTTATGTACGAATATGACTCCAGAGGATCTCTTGCACCACGTGATATTGTTGCACGCGCTATAGATGCTGAGATGAAAAAATCAGGTGAAGATTTCGTTTATCTGGATATAAGGAACAAGAAAAAGACTGACATTTTAGCACATTTTCCAAATATATATGCAAAATGTTTATCTATAGGAATTGACATGACAAAAGATTTGATTCCAGTTACGCCAGCTACACATTATATGTGCGGTGGAATTATGGTGGATGAATTTGGAAGATCTTCCATCAATAATCTGTATGCCTGCGGTGAATGTTCTGCTACTGGTTTACATGGCGCAAACAGGCTTGCTTCTAATTCACTTTTAGAAGCACCGGTATTTGCACACCGGATTTATCTGGATGCTATAGAGAAATTTAAAACTTCGGTGATACCTGATCATATACCGGATTGGAATGACCATGGCGTAAAACAAACCAATGAAGATATTCTTGTTACCCATAATTTACGTGAAACACAAAAATTAATGAGTGATTATGTGGGAATTGTAAGATCAGATTTCAGATTAGACCGCGCTATGCGCCGTTTGTTCCTGCTTCATGAAGAGACCGAAGAATTCTATAAAAAAAACAAGGTTTCCGTTAAATTATGTGAACTGCGAAATGTGATCCAGGTAGCTTTTATTGTGATCAAATCTGCTATGGCCCGTAAGGAGAGCAGAGGTTTACACTACACTACAGACTATCCTGGTCATTCAGACACTTTGGTAGATACTATTTTCTAAATAAATCGTGATAGCTTTAGCATATTTTAAAATAAATATATACAGATAAAATTCATATGGCTTTAATACTTCCGGTATTAGATAAAAATCCCAGCTGGGGAGAAGATTGTTTTATTGCTCCTAATGCCACTATTGTAGGGGATGTAACAATAGGTACTCATTCTTCAGTCTGGTTCAATGCGGTGATCAGAGGAGATGTAAATACGATTACTATTGGTGATTACAGCAACATCCAGGATGGGGCTGTAATTCATGCTACCTATAAAAAAGCTGCCACAACTATTGGAAGCAGGGTATCCGTGGGGCACAATGCCATCGTACATGGATGTACACTCCACGATAATGTACTGGTGGGCATGGGCGCTATTGTAATGGATAAAGTGATTGTAGAGTCTTATTGCATTATAGCTGCGGGTTCTGTAGTTTTAGAGAATACATACTGCGAAAGTGGATATATATATGGGGGGACACCCGCAAAAAAAATAAAGCCCATTACTGAAGAGCAACGGGCTTTATTAAATTATCTGCCGGATAACTACGTGATGTACTCGGACTGGTTTAAATAGTTATATCAGTTGTAATTTTACTGCTCTTTGGGTAGGGTGATTGTCTCGTTCCTATCCCAATTTGCACGTATAGAGAGCTCTTTTGGTTCATTGTAAATATTCTCTGGCTGCCTGCCTTCTTTAACATTTCCAGTATCCCATTCTCCATTTTTATTGGTATCGTAAATGATCCTTATAAAATATTTGCCTGCGCGATATTTGTTAAATGTAACGGTGGTATCTTTTGCCACTACTAGTTTCGTAACTATATTTTTAGCCTCATTAATAATCTCGAGCACATACTGTTTGTTAGGTTCGGGCGTAATAATTTTCACCACTAAAGTTCCGTAGTCATCGGCTTTTGCCAGTTCAAACTTCTTTACAAACTCTTTGTTTTTAGCTTTGAACATGGCTGTGAATGCTCCCTCTTTAAATTTAATCTCGTAAATTCTGGTTGCTCTCCAAGGGTATTTTACTTCATATGATAGTAAATCCGCTGTATCTTTTGAAACCGTAAAATTTTCTTTTTCTACTGAATCTTCCATCAAAACTATTTTTGTGGCATCTATAGCTTCAATAGGAAGGGAGAAGGTTAATTTTAAATTTTTATTTGGATTCAGCAGGTTAGCTTCTATATTGTCCGTTGGCATTACGGTACGGGTATAAGTTTCTTTTTTCCCTCTTGTTAGTCTTACCGTTTGGCGCACTTTTCCGCTGTCGGTAATATCTACTTTTGTAGAATCGAAGCTTAAATCTGTCAGCCAGAGTTTTACTGAGTCTGCTGTTTTATTGAATTTATACAGCTTTGTCTTGTCAAGTTCTGCAGGTTCTTTAACAGTTATTCCAGGTGATTTTAGCTTCTGATTGAAAGATATGGAGATACTTCCATCGTTGTTTATTTTTCTGTCGTTTACTCTAAACGTGGTTGCTTCTTCCTTAAAAACCACCATATTTAAGTTTTGCGTATCTTTTTTTAATACAACGGGCTGCTTAATAAAGCCTACTTCATCTGTACTTTGCTGGTATATTTTGTCACTGCTCTTTTCAACTATAGCGTATACTTTATAGGTATCCTGCTTCAGGTTACTGATTTTGTAATTACCACTACTATCGGTCAGTGCATAAATTGATGCCTTTTTCTTTCCGAAAATAGTATCTCTGTTTAAGGGAATCATTAAAGCTACTGCTTCAATCTCTGGTTTTCCGGTCAAAGCATTTTTAATGTTCCCAGAGATATTAAGAGAATCTAATTTTGGACCTGTAGCGAAAACATAACTGAAATTTTTTAAGGCGTTAGACTCATTTATATCTACGATTGACTTACCGAAATTCAGGGTGTAAGTAGTGTTCTTTTCTAAAGTATCTGTTATTGTAATTTCCAGCGTTTTCTTTTTAACCTTAAGAGTAGGTAACACGTCCAGGTCTGGCGAAATAGAAAATTGCTTCGACTGATCGTTCAATTTAAAGTACTCATCAAATGTAATAATGATTTTTTTCTCCTTAAAGTTTGTAGTCTGATTTTTTGGAAACATTGTCAGCACTTTTGGAGGTATAGAATCCTTTGGACCACCTTGCGGACCAGCTCCTATACTTGCACAACTTGAAATAGCTAAAACTAGGGTAAAAACAAAAAACAAATTTCTTAAAATTTGTAACAAGTGATTTTTAGTCATTTATAGTGGATATAATAAGCTTTTATGATTTTTAATCTAATATTATTTAAAATATTTTTAAGGCTCTTAGATGGCTTTATTTGAAGTCATTTTGTTAGCTTTAAAAATACGATTCAACTATTTAATAATCAGTTATTTACTCATGTGAACCATCAATACTGAAATATCTGAAGGAGAAACTCCTGAAATTCTTGATGCTTGTCCCAATGTTCTAGGTTTGATCTTCAATAATTTCTCTCTTGCTTCTTTTGACAAAGATCCTAAGGTTGAATAATCAAAATCCGGATTGATATCTTTGTCCTCCATTTTTTGCATTTTATTTACAATCTCCTGCTCTTTGAGGAAATAGCTTTCATACTTTATTTTTATTTCTGCCTGTTCTATAGTTTCCTGATCGAACTGATTGAGATAAGTATTAAATGTTTGGCTCACTTTTCTTAGATCATCTATTCCTACTTGTGGTCTGCTGAGTACACTAAATAATTTTACGTTTTGTGCAAGAGGAGTAGAGTTTAAGCTTTCGAGCATCTCATTTGCTTCAGACATTTCGATTCCCTGCTTCCTGCTATACGCTACAATATTATCAGAGTTGGCAACTTTGTTTTTTACTAACTCTAGTCGTTCGTCACTAATCAGTCCGAGTTTATGGCCAATAGGAGAGAGGCGAATATCTGCATTATCCTGTCTCAATAAAAGTCTGTGTTCAGCTCTCGAGGTAAACATACGATAAGGTTCTTCTGTTCCTTTGGTGACCAGGTCGTCAATCAAAACACCTATATAAGATTCTGATCTCTTCATAATTAGTGCTGGCTGGTCATTTACCTTCAAATGAGCATTGATTCCAGCGATAAATCCCTGACTAGCAGCCTCTTCGTATCCTGTTGTTCCATTAATTTGTCCCGCGAAGTATAGATTTGCAACCAATTTAGTTTCCAGTGTTAAAGACAGCTGGGTGGGTGGAAAATAATCATATTCGATTGCATACCCTGGTCTGAACATCTTTGCATTTTCAAATCCAGGTATCTGTATCAATGCCCTGTACTGTACATCCTCAGGCAAAGAAGTAGAAAATCCATTTACATAGATTTCACAAGTGTTCCATCCCTCAGGTTCTACAAAAATCTGGTGACGGTCACGTTCAGCAAAGCGATTAATTTTATCCTCTATCGAAGGACAGTACCTCGGACCAAGGCCTTTTATTCTTCCGGTAAACATAGGTGATTTTTCAAATCCTTCTTTCAATGTTTCATGGACATTACTATTGGTATATGTTACCCAGCAGCATCTTTTTTCAGTTGGTCTTGCTACATTTGTATAAGAAAAGCGTCCTGGATTTTCATCGCCCCATTGCTCTTCCATCAAAGAATAATTCAGCGATCTGCCATCTACACGGGGAGGAGTACCGGTTTTCATTCTTCCAGCTTCAAACCCAATGGAAGTTAATTGTTCAGTAATTCCTGTTGCTGCTTTTTCTCCTGTACGGCCACCTCCAAATTTCTTTTCTCCGATATGGATCAGTCCGTTTAAAAAAGTACCATTAGTCAATACTACACTTTTAGCTTTAATTTCAACACCAATAGAGGTCCTGACGCCAGTGACCACATTATTTGTTATGATGAGGCTGCTGACCATGTCCTGCCAAAAATCTACATTTGGTGTTCGTTCCAGTGCTAATCTCCATTCTTCAGCAAATCTTTTTCTGTCATTCTGTGCACGTGGACTCCACATTGCAGGACCCTTTGAGAGATTGAGCATTCTAAACTGGAGGGTAGTTTTGTCGCTGATAATACCAGAATACCCGCCCATAGCATCGATTTCTCTAACAATCTGACCTTTGGCTACCCCACCCATTGCAGGATTGCAACTCATCTGGGCTATCGTTTCCATATTCATCGTCACCAATAAAACAGACGATCCCATGTTAGCAGCAGCAGCAGCAGCTTCACAACCTGCATGTCCTGCGCCAACTACAATTACATCATATTCTTTAAACATCTTCTTTTTTTTAAGGTGTGTTTCACGTGGAACACTGATTTATTTAGCTGTTATAAGCCTGTATGTTTCACGTGGAACATTTTGTTTCTGTATTGCCCAACCCACCTGTCTAAAGGTTTTTGGCGTTTAAAACGACTTAATTTAAGTCGTTTATTATTTTACTAATTCACTTTATCCGATAATTCAACCCATCGTTCCATAGTATGTTCCATCGTCTTATTCAAAGTTTCAATTGTAAGACTTACGTTTTGAATTTCCTGATAGTTGGAACTGTCGATGGCAAGGAGGGATGCAGTAAGGTCGTCTATTTCTTTTTCTATAATTGCAATCTTTGTTTCCAGTTCATCTAATTCTTTTTGTTCAGCATATGTTAGCTTTTTTGGAACAGCAGTTTCTGTGGTACTTTTATTCTTTACCACTTTAATATCGTTCTTTTCTTTAGCCGCATCCAGGCTTAAACGGTATTCGGAGTAATTACCATTATAAATATTAACCTCACCATTTCCTTCCATAATAAATAACTGATCACTCATTTTATCTAACAGGTATCTATCATGTGAAACTAATATCAATACTCCGGGAAAGTTCTCTAAAAATTCTTCTAACACATTCAGCGTATCAATATCTAAATCATTGGTAGGTTCATCGAGAATTAAAAAGTTAGGATTCAGCATCAGTACCTTCATCAGGTGCAAACGTTTCTTTTCTCCACCACTTAATTTTTCTACCATTCCATGCTGCTTCTTCGGTGGAAACAGGAACAGTGTTAATAGCTGAGAAGCCGATATTGTTTGCCCATCTGCCATTTTTATATATTCGGCTTCAGATTTAACGATATCAATTACCCTTTCTTTTTCATTAAAAGCTAAACCACCTTGTTTATAATATCCATAAACAGTAGTTTCTCCTGTGCTTACTTTTCCTTTTCCTGGTGTGAGGTACCCGGTAATAATATTCAGCAGGGTAGATTTACCAGTTCCATTTTTTCCTGCCAGCCCAATTCTGTCTGCACGTTTAAAAGTATAGGTAAAATCATTAATGATCTTTTTATCATCAAAAGTTTGTCCCACGTGGTCCAGTTCAAGTATTTTATTTCCCTGTCGTGACATCTTCACATTTAAAGTAATATTCTGGTTATCGCTACGCTGCTTAGTTTTATTATCCAGATCATAAAAAGCATCAATCCTGGCCTGTGATTTTGTACCTCTTGCCTGCGGCATTCTTCTCATCCATTCCAGTTCCTTTTTTAACAGGTTCTTATTTTTATGAAAAGTACTTTCATCAGCTGCTTCACGTTCCGATTTCTTCTCCAGGAAATATGCATAATTACCACTATAATTATATATTTTCCCCCTGTCCAGTTCTACAATTGTATTACATACATTATCCAGAAAATAGCGGTCATGGGTAACCAATAAAATAGTTTTATTTCCTGATGTAAGCAGTTTTTCAAGCCATTCTATAGTATCAATATCCAAATGATTGGTAGGCTCATCGAGGACATAGATGTCAGGATCTTCGATCAGCAGTTTTGCCAGAGCTATTCGTTTTTTTTGTCCCCCAGATAATGTATCTATTTTTTGCTGCAGGTGATTAATGCCCATACGGCTCAGGATAGTTTTAATCTCATGTTCATATTCCCAGGCATTATGTTCGCTTAATTCTTCATATAACCTGTTTAATGTTTTCTCATCGGGATTAGGATCTTCGATAATTTCCTCATATTCTTTAATCAGCTGTTGCTGTTTATTTTCCAGTGAAAAGATAAAATCGCTAATAGAATAACCAGCAGGAAAAGATGGTTCCTGATCTAAAAATCCAATTCTTACCGATTTATTTTTAACGATTTTTCCTTCAAGAGGATTAAAACGCTCGGCTAATAGTTTCAATAAAGTGCTTTTTCCGGCGCCATTAATTCCTACCAGCGCTACACGCTGACCGGTTTGGATGCCTAGTGTCAAATTTTTGAATAACCATTCGTCGTTATAGGCATGGCCTAAGTTTTCTGCTGCTATTAGTGTGCTCAAAGTATTTTTTTAACGGATTATCAGATAAGAAATTACCTGCAAAAGTAAGTAAATAATTAATGGTATATTATATGTATTCAGATAGCTCGGTATTAAAAGAGTTGATACGGAGATGATCAGAGAACAGATATAAAACATAGTTCAAAATGATAGGAGGAGGACCAGTTAAATGAAAGTCCCTGCCATACTTAAATCCATATAGTCAGAGATGAATACGGTTTATTCCGTTTCATACAGATAAAAATACAAACCTTAATTAAGGTTTTTTTGTAACTAACTAATTTACAGTAAATTGTAGTAAATATTGATCTTCTTTCTGAGTCATTAGTTTCTTGGCCGACTTGCTTTTGTCCTTATATCCAAGCAGGTGCAGCGTACCGTGTATCATTACCCTGCGCAGTTCTGCGTCCGTATTACCGCCAAACAATTTGGCATTTTCCTGTATACGGTCAATGCTGATAAAAATATCCCCTACAATCGTTTTAAGCTCCTCTGCGTTGTCAAAAGTAATCACGTCAGTATATGTGTCATGATTCAGGTATTGTTGGTTTATAGCCAGTAAGTATTCGTCAGAGCAAAAGATAAAGTTCAATTCCTCCAGTACGTAGCCCTCTGCCTCAATAGTATCCTTAATCCAGGTTCTTGTTCGTATTTTATTTTTAAGAGTATACTGGATTTCTTCAGTAAAAAAATTGATAGGTGGTTTACGCATTAGCAGAGGGTAATATTTACTGCAAATTTAGCAATTTAAAATAATCAGCTATCTTATTTTTGTAATAGTAATTCAGATCTGGAGGTAGTTTCTGTAAGAATTCCAGTTCTCCGCTTTGTTTTTTCCTGAATTGATCCAGCATCTTCTGATAAGAAGGAGGGAAATTCTTACCTGCATTGCTTTCTCTTTTGCCATCTTCATTTTGCTCACGCTCTGCTTTATCGGCCTCTAATAATTTGCTGAGCAGGTTTTTCTGGCGGTTTATAGTTTCCTGCTCCAGTCGCTTATTTACGAGCTCAGTCTCTGTTTGCTTCATATCTTTGATCAGCTGGTTCAGATTGCCAAGACTGCCTTTACCATCTTTATTCTGCTCTGAGTTTATTTTCTGTAAAGCTTCACGGATCATTTGCTGTTGTTGAGCCATTTTAGCGAATTCCTCACTCATCTTTCCCTTTGGCACTATGCCTTTATTTCCTGATTGCTGCAGTTTATTTTTGGCTTCCTGCATATTTTTATTCAGCTGCTGTTGCATCTGTTGTAATTGTTGCATAGATTTTTTACCGCTCTTGCCACTGCCTTTACCATTTTTCTTGTTTTTTTCCATTTGTTCCAATGCTTCATTGAGCATAAGGGAAAGGTTATTGATGGAGGTCATCGTATATTGCTGATTTTTCAGGGCTTCCAGAGTATGTCTTTCTGCCAGATTATCCAGGCTTTTATCCATGTTGAAATTGATTTTCTGCATTTCATCAGTCACCGTACTTTCAATCTGTGGCACCCGTTTACTTAAAGCACGAAGGCTGTCGGCAACAGTCTTCATATTATCCTTCAACATACGTTGTTGTTGTACACCTGGTATATAAGCAGGATCGGCGCTATTCATCTGCTTAAATCTGAGCATCAGCTTTTCCTGCTCAAAAGAACTGTATAAGAGATGCTGGAGCAATTCCCGCAGTTCATCAGCGTTCAGGTTACTTTCCATCTCTTGCGATTCCTGTTGTTTTTCTTCCAGTTTTTTTGCCAGTTCCTGTAGCTGTCCTGCTGCTTTTTCCTGCATGGGTGCCGCCTTTTTTGGTTCATTCTGATCCAGCTGCTGTTGAATAAACTGCTGTTGTTCCTGAATTTGTTTCGTTTCTTTCTCCGGGCTTTGGAAAGGATTGGGGCGTTCCAAAGCCTGATTTTTCTCGTCTAGTGTCTTCAGTTCTTTTTTTATGGCATTAAAATCTGATGTTACCTGTTGCTGTTGTTTTTTGAGCTCTTCCAGCGATGGGTTTTTCGCTTTAGCTGCATTGCCAAGTTCTTTCTGTTTTTCAGCAAGTTTATTTAGGCGGTCAATTTTATTTTGAATATCCTGTTCAAACTCCAGTTGTTTATATAGTTCCAGGATGCGGTCCAGTTCATTTTTGAGCGATTTATTGTCCATATTCATCTTCGACAATTCATTTTGCATCTGGTCTTTGTTATTCTGTTCCATCAGTGCCTGTAATTTTTCGAGCAGCGACTTCGTTTCAGGATTGAGCACATGATTGAATAAGTCGTCAATTTGCTTTTGTTTCTCTGCCAATTCGTTTTTCATGGCCTCATTTTCCTGCTGCGCTGCAGAATTCTTTTCTTTTAGGTTTTTGATATCCTGTACCGCAGCCTCTAATTTTTTCTGTTTATCGAGTAGCTGTGCAATCTCTTTCTTATCTTCAAATGTCAGTGTTTTTTTATCCAGCAGCTGCTGACTTAGTTTTTTGCTATCCTTTTCTATCGTCGCTGCAAGTTTAATAGCACCATCCATTTTTTGTTTCAGTGCGGTGCCTCCCGCTTTGAGCTGACTGGCAATTTGCTGATCACTGGGCATCAGATATGTTTTCACAGGTGTCCTGCTCCGTTTAAAGCCATTTATCTCATCATTATCCGCTACTTCAAAAAAATACTCCAGCATTTCACCCTGTTGCACGGAGATATTTTTAATGTTAACAAAATGGAAAAAAGAAAACTCAGTCCCATTTTTAATGGGAATAGAAGTGATGCTTTTTCTTTTAGCCCGCCCATCAGAAAATATCGTATATACAAACTTCAAGCTGCTAAAGCCATGGTCGTCGCTTATTTTGCCTGTAAAATAAACGGCTTTGTTACTTAGAGAATCAGCATTTTCCACCACGTCAATGGCAGGCAGCAGGTCAGCGATAACCGTTATCCGATGACCTGCAGAGTCTGTGATAGCAGCAACATTATTTGCCGGGTTAATGTGGTAACTGGTATTTTTCAAAGCCCTGGCACTAAAAGCAGACTGGTTATGCTGAATGGTCAATGGAATACTCTTGCCATCCAGCAGAAATGATATACGGTTACTGTTTGCTGTCGTGATTATCCATTTGATCATCGTTCCTTCAGGAACCAGCAGGTCACCTGCATTTTGAATCTGCTCTTTCTTTTTATGCAGGTATGCCGGATAGATAAGATCAGCCTGCAATCCTACAACTTCCGGGCGTGCTTTCACCTTCAGCTGGTACGGAACAGAGGAAAAACCACCGGCATTCAGTGTAAAAACCTGATTTTTCTGGATATTTTTGAAGGTATAGTGGAACCTGCTATGATTATCTTTTTCTAGTTTAAAAGTATTGAGTCCCTCCTGTATATATACTTCCTGCGGCAGCTGGTCGCCATTAAGCTGTAGTTCCAGCCTTAAATCATCACCCTGTAAAACATCCAGTGATGAGTTCAGCAGTTTAAATTGAAAAGGCGGGGGAGGTAAAATCTGTTGATCATACTGTATAAAGCTATGGGTACCCTCTTTCAGTACTACAGGAGCAACGACGGCAATAGTGAGGATAAGCAGCAATGGGATAAGGAAATACTTAACGTATTTTTTATTCTCCTTTAAGCGGATAGCATGGCTAAAAGGAATAGGTTTTAAATCATTGATCTTCTGATCTATCCCTGCAAGGATCAATTGTTTATGTTGCGGCGATAAATCCGCCAGTTCTTTAAGCTGGATCGTATTCAGCAATTTGTCACTCACTTCATGGAAATGATTGCCAATTAAAGTGGCCGATTCCTTAGTGCTCAGCGTTTTTGTGAATTTGAAATAGGCGAGAGAAGGCCTGATGATACCCAGGGCCACGGAAATGGCCAGTAACAGGATATAGCTAAAGAACAGTGTTGTTTTTATGAGTGCTCCAGGCTGAAAATAATATACCAGAACGAATAACAGCAGGTATACAGAGAGTAACAGCGCTAAAGAATAGATCAGTCCTCTGAGTAGCTTATTCAGGTAAAACTTCTGAGTAAACTCATTAATTTTTGCAATAAGAAGTTCGTAATTGCTGTCCATCAAACCAATTTGAACTTAAATATAAAAATTGTATACAGTAAAAGCGAATCGTGGCTTTGAATAAAGGCGGAAGGAGCAGGAAGATGTTGAAAACAGAGCGCATAAAAAAGCTTCCTGATGTCATCAGGAAGCTTGTACGAATTGTGGTTATAATAATTCTAGATTACTTTAACATTGATCGCATTCAAACCTTTTTTTCCGCTTTCAACATCGTATTCTACTTTGTCGTTTTCACGGATCTCATCGATAAGGCCTGTTGAATGTACAAAAATTTCGCTATCGCCGTTAGCTGGTACGATAAATCCGAAACCTTTAGTTACATTAAAAAATTTTACTGTTCCTTCTTGCATTGTATTAAGTATTAATAATAAGGTGGCAAGGTAGTAATTATTTTTTTTGCATTTATGCAAATGCTTCATTTTTTGATAAATATAATTTTTTATTTGCGAGGCGCCGATTTTTTACCTCTGACCGTTACTGTTATTTCACTTGCGTGAGGAATGCCTAAAGTGCTTCCGGGTTGAATTTTTAGCAAATTTTGAAGGTATATGTCCACAATTCCGCTTAAAACCTTTTTTCGCACCTCATAAAATTCGGGTAAATTGGTATAAAAATAGCTTAGTCTCAGTTTGCCTTTTTCATCTGCAATCACGTTAAATTCATACGCAAAATCTTTATATGCCCGGTCGATTACAATTTTGTAGCGCGGATAAATGTAGTCAAATGCTCTTGTGCGGCCCTCCAGGGGATCTAAAGAACTGATAAATTCTACCGAGATCATATCACTTTTCGGGATAAGCTGTACAATTTGCCGGCCCGCGAAAACACTATCACGCTTATCCGGATTGCGGTTTGCTTTGGCAATCATTTTACGGATAAAGGTAGTGTCAGCAGCACTGGGGCGTTGCAGTTTTTCTGCTGTGGTGTGCAATACTTTTTCTATATAGCTGTTGGCATAAAACGTCATATTTACATCCGAGCGGATATCGTCAGCTATTTCTTTTTTTGTGACCTGCAGGCGCTGGAATACAAGGCTGTCTTTGCTGACCAGTTTAAACCGGAACCATTCTTTTGCAAAATTATATACATTGGAATGGTCATGATGTAAATGGAAGCCCTGCATGATCTTTTGCGCCGGGTCATAGGCAAGCATAGTATCCCGTGAATGTAACTGAATGATCCAGCTTGGTTCCTGTTGGAATCCTGTGGTATCAAATGATAATCCGTTGCTAAACCTGCGCTTAACTTCGGTATATTTTATCCCCTTTATTGCATCCAGGTCAGACGGGCTAACTTGCTCTGCTTTTTCTTTGGGGGTGTCTTTAGTAGGTTTAGCGTTACAGGCAGCCAGTGCGGTGCTTAAAAATACAATATAATACAGGGAACTCGCTACTCTCATAATCAAACAACGCATTTATATCGCAAATATATCAGCCTTTCTATTTTTTTTAGCAAAAAACAGGAAAGTTATTGTAAAATATGAGCAAGCTGAATAAAACAGGTGTAGTTCCTGTAGTATTCAGTAATCTCAAAACAAACATAAGATCAATCTTTAACTGGATTGAGCCATTTCTTACACCATAAGGGCTATAAAACCAGAAAGGGAACCTTTTATTAAGGCTCCCTTTCTGGTATATAAAATAGCAATTGAAATTTCTATTTCTTCGGATTAAGGATATCGTTGATCCTGATAGCTAAGTCCTGGTAATGTGCTTTACTCATCGCATCGCCAGCAACAGCTCTGGTTTTAGACACGGCCATCAGTGTTTTCAATTCCATGCGTACCAGTGGCCTGATGTCTGACAAGGAAACATTTACCGGTGTCATTCCATAATTGGCAAACGCTTCTAAAGGCATGCCAGGCACCGTTTCCATCTCCTGTGTCATCAAATTTGCCAGTTTATCCACATAAGAGCGTTGTAAATTGCGTTTAAAAGCATCAGGGCGGGCAACTGAGAACATTGTACCTCTCAGGTCTGTAAACAGCTCAGGAAGCGTGTAAGCTTTTGCAGTGCCGTTTTTAGCTTCATTATCCAGCAGGCGCGCCATACGTGAAGGCGATAAAAGGTTACCCAGTACATTAGATTGCATTCCTTTGATTCTGTTTATCAGTAAACCATTATCAAATTTGCTCATCTCCTCATTGTTAATCAGCCACAGGGGAGTAGTAAACAGTTGGATATTAAAGAACTGAATAGCTTCTTTTTGCTTCGATTTAGGGAGGTACGCATAAACAGGGCCTTTTTGGTCGTATGTTTTGAAGTTTTCGCTCATACCGCCTACGTTAGTCAGCACATGGCCCATATAGCGGCCATACTGCCCTATAACTTCTGTATAGATCTGTTTAAGGTCGCTATAATCCTTTCCTTTTTCATAAGTCCATTTTTCAGCATTTGGCAAGATGCGTTTCAGGTTAGCAATACCGTAAGTACTGGCTTTCATCGCATTATCTCCTAAATCTTCGCTCTGTAATCTTGGGTCAAGACTTGTGCCCTGTCTGCCGTAAAAATAGAGGGGGTTACCAGCCTTCGCAAGAGTCCACACATCCAGTTTATCACGTTCTTGTTGTGCAGTTAAATTGCCTGGGAACCATGTGTATCCCCATTTTATTGACCATTTATCATATTCACCAATTGAAGGATGTAATTTCGTTACGCCATCACCCGGTTGGGCGATATAGTTGAAACGTGCGTAGTCCATAATTGAAGGTGCTGTACCATGAGCATCAGTAAATTTCTTAGAGCGGAGCGAATCCACCGGATAAGCATAACTTGAGCCAAAGTTGTGTGGTAAACCTAGCGTATGGCCAATTTCATGCGAAGATACAAAACGGATCAGTTCGCCCATTTCTTTATCATCGAACTTTGCTTTCCTTGCAGCGGGATTGATCGCTGCTGTCTGCACGAAATACCAGTTTCTCAGTAAGCTCATCACATTGTGGTACCAGCCGATATGCGTTTCAAGTATCTGTCCTGACCGTGGATCAGAAACATGGGGGCCGTATGCATTTGCAATATCAGAAGCGAAGTAGCGTACAACAGAATAACGCGAATCATCTACACTGAATTCCGGGTCTTCCTTGGCAGTAGGAGCCTCTTTACCAATAATTGCATTTTTAAAGCCCGCTTCCTGGAAGGCCGCCTGCCAGTCGTTGATCCCCTGGATTAAATATGGGACCCATTTTTTTGGGGTTGCCGGATCGATATAAATAATAATCGGCTTTACGGGCTCCACCAGTTCACCACGCATATAGGCTGCGGTATCTTTAGGGACCAAATTCCACCTGTGGATATAAGATGTGCGCTCTGCTTTTTGGGCGTCAGTGCCATAATCTGTCTGCGACTGACCAAAATAGCCTACCCTTGCATCCATCAGCCTTGATTTTACAGGTGTTTTTGGCAATAGTAACATCGACGTATTAAACTCATAAGTAACAGCCCCGATACTATTGTCTATCGGAGATTCCATAGTGCGGTATGTCTTGCTTGTCTGCACTTCAATATTCAGCGGAAAAGTTTTTACTGTATCGATATAAGAACGCGTAGGGTCTAAAACCGTCGTTTTATATGCTTTTCTCAGCTCGTCAGTCGCACCTATTGCCATGATATCACCGTTGTAAAAATCAGTTACATCTATTACCACTCCTGTAGTATCTTTGTTATATGATTTAATGTCGAAACTTGCCAGGATAGTCGACAGGTTTGAATTTTTAACAGACTGGTACATGTCCGATGTGCTGTCGGCCTTTACAGAATAGCTGGGCACGCGGATAAAAACTTGTTTTCCACGGCGTTCCCATTGCCATACCTGCTCATTCAGTTCTTCGCCACCGTATTGCTGGTTACCAACTTTTACACCTGTAGGAACCTTATTCAGACGTGAAACAACAAGCATTTCGCGATTAAGCAACGTATCAGGGATTTCAAAAAACCATTTGTCATCCAGTTTGTAAGTAGTAAAAAGTCCTGCTTTTGTCCTTGCTTTATCAGTTATAATTTCTTTAAAAGGTTTAATCCCTTCTTTTTTGGGGGCGGGAGCGGGAGCTGCCACTGCGACCGGGGCCATGCCTTTCTTGCTTTTTTTAGATTTTTTTTGTGCGTAGAGGGCATCGCTGCTGAAGGCACACAAAAAAAACATACCGGCAACGGCCAGTGACTTAGTGTTTTTATTCATTGATAAGGTTCTATTAATTAGGGGGGATTAGATTGAAGATATAAAATTAGGATTGTATCCAGTAAATACTGGTGTGTAATTGCAAAGTTACAGGCTGTAATTTCGTTGTATTTATTGTAGCAGGAGGATTTTCATCTGTGTGCAGCACGATACATGATAAAAATTTCATATTATAAGGATATTGATTTTAAAAATTATATTTTAGAGTAAATTCATTCTATTAAAATGTATAATGTGTCAAAAATGCCAAATTAGCTTTCGTATTCTCGTCGGTATAATTGTTTTGCTGCTGATATTTCTTTCAGGCTGTAGTATAGACCGGCGAATAAACAAAAAGTTACAGCATGTTTTTGAGCTGTCGGCCCTCAATAACGCTTCACAGGTTGGATTTGTCCTGAAAGCAGTTGATGGTAGCGGCAATGTATACGAGAAAAATGCACATAAATATTTTACTCCCGCTTCGAATGCTAAATTATTGACTTTTTATGCGGCACTGAAGATGATTCCCGATTCCATGCCTGCACTGCGGTATATTGAAAGGGGCGACTCGCTGATTTTCTGGGGCACAGGCGACCCTTCTTTTCTGCACAGCAGGCTTAAAGGCGATAAGGCACTAAGATTTCTTGCAGAAAGTGGCAAAAAGCTATTTTTTTCTGCTGGCAGGTATACTGGTAATTTTTACGGGCTGGGCTGGGCATGGGATGATTATAACGACTATGAGCAGGCAGAGATTACCGAGCTGCCCTTAATGGATAACATTGTTGCGGTTAATGCTGCAGCAGGTAAATTGAATGTTAATCCCCGCTTATTTAAAGATTGTTTCCTGAAAGACAGCCTGTCTGCAGCAAAAACCTTCAGAATTGTAAGACAGTTTGACCGGAATGAGTTTAACTATCCGGCGCTAAAAATCCCGGAAAGCTATATGGCTGCAATCCCTTATAAAACCAGTACAGCCATTTCCCTGAACGTGCTTACCGATACTTTGCACCTGAATGTACAGCTGGTCCATGAGGAGATGCCCGTGACAGCGAAAACAATTTATAATGTGAAGACAGACGATGTGCTGCGGGAGATGATCCTGCCCAGTGATAATTTTATTGCAGAGCAGTTGCTGCTGGTTTGTTCTAACCAGTTTCAACGCGATCTGAATGGCGACGATGCCATTGCACGAATCAAAAAAGACTACCTCTCTGCAATGCCCGATCCTCCGCGCTGGGTAGACGGCTCAGGACTGTCCCGGATGAACCTGATTTCGCCGGCAGATATGGTGGTATTGCTCGATATGATCTATAAGGAAGTCCACAACGATACACGTCTTTTCGGGATGCTGTCTGCAGGAGGAAAAACAGGCACTTTAAAAAATGCATACCCACATACAGACCAGCCATTTGTATATGGAAAAACAGGGACACTTTCCAATAATTACAATCAGAGTGGATATGTGATTACAAAAAAAGGGAAAATCTTTATCTTTTCGTTCATGAATAACCATTTTTTGATTCCTGTAGCAGATGTGAAAGCAGAAATGGCCAGGATTATCACTTATATCCATGATACCTTCTAGCGCAGATTAACCGTTGAATTCTTCTTAACCTGTTAAAGAACGGAATTCTTAATTATATTTGTGCGGATATGTTAAAAGCTGATAAATCCATTTATACCCTGCAATTTGGCCTGGTATGTTTAAGCTCATTTCTCTTCTCTGCAAGTTTCAATATGTTGATTCCCGAGCTGCCGGCCTACCTGAGCGCTATGGGCGGGGCACATTATAAAGGGCTCATCATTGCTTTATTTACGCTCACCGCTGGGTTTTCCAGACCATTTAGCGGGAAATTAACTGACACAATCGGCCGAGTGCCAGTAATGGCCGTAGGCTCTATCGTCTGCTTTATCTGCGGATTTTTATATCCGGTACTGACTACGGTAGCGGGATTTTTACTGTTGCGGCTGATCCATGGTTTCTCTACCGGGTTTAAGCCCACAGCTACTGCTGCGTATGTGGCCGACCTGGTTCCGGTAAACCGCTGGGGAGAAGCAATGGGCGTACATGGCGTGTGTTTCAGCACGGGACTGGCCATAGGCCCCGCAATTGGAAGTACGATTACAGACCATTTCTCTATCAATATCTTATTCTATTGCTCTTCTTTATTTGCGCTGTTGTCCATTGTGATACTGAGCAATATGAAAGAAACCCTTAAGGATAAACAGGCATTTAAGTTCTCATTATTAAAGATTAAAAGACAGGACATCATAGAATGGAGGGTAATCCCTGCAGCGGTGATCACACTGCTAAGCTATATCAGTTACGGCGTGATCTTAACTGTAATTGGCGATTGGAGCAAATATCTGGGCACCAGCAATAAGGGATTGTTTTTTATGGTTTTTACCCTCGCATCCCTGTTAATCCGGTTTATAGCGGGGAAGGCTTCAGATCAATATGGGAGAATGCTGATCCTGAAAATATCATTAGTATTACTGGCCATATCCCTGTTGTGGATAGGCTTTGCCGGATCTTCGATCTCTTTAATGGCCGCATCGGCATTATATGGCATAGCTACAGGTATGCTGTCGCCCACAGCGAACGCCTGGACCATAGACCTGAGCGACCCACAGCACAGGGGCAAGGCCATGGCGACCATGTATATTGCACTTGAGGCCGGAATAGGATTGGGCGCTCTCCTGGCAGGATGGCTGTTTGTAGATGATATTTCCACCATCCCGGTTACTTTTTTCGTCTGCACGGGTATTACTATCGCGGCACTCGTTTACCTTCAGTATGGGTATAAAGTAAAACAAACCTATTGATTCGCGGCCACAAGCAATTCAATATCCTTATAGGGTAAATTAAACATGTCAGACAGATTTTTGCTGGTTAGGTGACCCTGATAGATGTACAGGGCTTCTCTTATTCCGGGCCTGTTCCACACTACGTTCATCAATCCGCCCATGTCGCCTATATCCACCAGGATTGGCGTAAAGATATTCGTTAGCGCATAAGAAGCCGTTCTTGGCACCCTTGAAGCGATATTAGGCACACAATAATGAATCACGTCATGGATCCTGAATACCGGATCTTTATGATTGGTGACAGTAGAGGTTTCAAAACAGCCTCCCTGGTCGATACTCACATCGATCACTACCGAATCTGGTTTCATTTTGCTCACCGTTTCTTCTGTGATGATACAGGGGCTGCGGCCATGCGTCGCTCTGATCGCGCCAATTACTACATCACAGGTAGTCACTGCTTTTTCCAGCACTATAGGCTGCATTACCGAGGTAAAAACACGGCTGCCCAGGTTATTCTGCAATCTTCGCAGCCTGTAAATAGAACTGTCGAACACTTTCACTTCCGCCCCTAAAGAAAGGGCTGTACGGGCAGCATATTCGCCAACCGTACCTGCACCGAGAATGACGATTTCTGTAGGCGGAACACCGGTAAACCCACCAAGCATTAAACCTTTGCCTCCTGTAACGCTGCTGAGGTATTCTGCTGCAATGAATATGGAAGTAGCACCAACGATTTCGCTCATAGCGCGGACTACACTTAAAATGTTGCCCTCATCACGCAGGTGTTCAAAACAAATGGCATTTATTTTTTTATTGAGCAGTGCTTTCAGGTAGTTTTCCTTCAGAGCACCCATCTGCAAGGCAGAGATCAGGGTTTGCCCTTTATGCATCATCTCTATCTCCTCAAAGGTAGGCGGAGCAATTTTGACAATAATATCTGCATCAAAAACATCTTTCTTATTATAGGTAATCAGTGCGCCCTGTTCACTGTAGTCGTTATCAGAGAAATTAGCTTCCGCACCGGCGCCGCTTTCCAGCACCACTTTATGACCATTATTTACCAGTAAAGCCACAGAAAGAGGGGTCAGCGCAATGCGCGTTTCCTGAAAAGAGATCTCTTTAGGGATACCAATGTAAAGACTGTTGGTTTTTTGCTTTAGCTCTGACAGCGTCTCTTTAGGCTGCAATAATCCTTTTTGAGCAATTGAAGCCATTCCCTCACGTAATCCTGTACCCATGATTTATCTAAAGATTTTAAGGACTGAAATTAATAAAAAATATGCTGTTATGTTTAACTACATCCCAAAATTTTGTTGAATATTGAGATTAGCAGTACCATTGCAGCTTAACAAATATAGCTATTAATTAGATTTACTAAATGAAAAGAGCCTTTTTTCAGGTGATAATACTTCCAGACTCACCGTAATATAATGTTCGGGCAGCAGCTCATCCACTTTTTCAGGCCATTCTATCAGGCAAAAATTACCCGAATAAAAGTACTCCTCATAGCCAATATCATAAGCTTCCTGTATGTTTTTTATCCTGTAAAAATCAAAATGATAAATGATGCCACTGGCCGCAGCATATTCATTCACAATGGAAAAAGTAGGACTCGTGACTACTTCTTCTACGCCGAGTATTGCACACAGCACTTTGATGAAGGTGGTTTTTCCGGCGCCCATATCGCCCTTAAAAGCAATAATGCGTTCTTCTCCGGCAAAATTAAGCAGTGCCTGTGCAGCACTGCTTAATGCGTCAAGGTTGTTTACCTCAATATTCATGTTCAGTTTTTATCTGTTGCTGTAAGTTGCAATAGGGATAATCATTTCTTCCAGGGAGATCCCGCCATGCTGGAAGGTCTCGTTATAATAGTTTACAAACTGATTGTAGTTATTCTGGTATACGAAATAACGGTCTTCTTTTGCAAAGATATAGTTAGAGCTAATATTTATTTTTGGCAATTGCGCCTCATGCGGGTTTTTAATCAGAAAGACCTCTTTTGCATTGTAATTGAGGTTCCTGCCCTGTTTATAACGCAGATTAGTATTCGTATTCCTGTCTCCGATTACCTTACTTGGGTGTTTCACCCTGATGGTACCATGGTCTGTCGTAATGATCACCTTTACTCGTTTCTGTGCCAGTTTTTTTAGTAACTCCAGTAATGGAGAGTGTTCAAACCACGATAGCGTAAGTGAACGGTAAGCAGCATCATCATTTGCCAGCTCACGGATCATCTGCATGTCTGTACGTGCATGTGACAGCATGTCTACAAAGTTATACACGATAGCATTGAAGTCATTTTGCAGCAGGTTATTCAGTTGCTCATTCAGTGCTTTCCCATCATCATAAGTCAGGATTTTATTATAGCTGAACTTACAGTCTTTCTTCAGACTGCGTTTCAGCTGATCGGCAAGGAAAGCCTCTTCATGCATGTTTTTCCCACCTTCATCGTCATCATTTTGCCATAAGGTTGGAAAACGTTTTTCCATTTCCAGCGGCATTAAGCCCGAAAATATAGAATTACGCGCATATTGTGTTGCTGTTGGCAGGATGCTGGAATAGGTATCTTCTTCCTCCAGCCTGAAATATTCAGTAATCAGCGGATTGATAATCTTCCACTGGTCGTACCTTAAATTATCTATCAGGATAAAGAAAACCGGAGTGGTCGAATTGATATGTGGGAATACTTTCTTTTTCAGCAGATCATTGGACAGTAAAGGTGCTTTACCCTTGCCATTTACCCAACTCAGGTAGTTGTCTTCAATAAATTTGCAGAACTGCGTGTTGGCTTCCGACTTCTGCATAGTCAGAATTTCATGCATCTGCGGATCGTCCAGTTTCTCCAGTTCCAGCTCCCAGAATACCAGTTTCTTGTACACATCAATCCATTCCTCATAACTCAGACGGTCATTCAGCGTCATCCCCAGTCGCCTGAAGTCCTGCTGATAAGCCATAGAAGTTTTTTCACTGATCAGTCTTTTATTGTCGATGATCTTTTTTATGGTGAGCAGAACCTGTTTAGGGTTTACCGGCTTAATCAGGTAGTCGTCTATCTTCGAACCGATAGCATCTTCCATCAGATTCTCCTCTTCACTTTTGGTGATGAGTACCACAGGAATATCATTTTTAATATTTTTTATTGCTGTAAGTGTTTCCAGTCCACTCATGCCGGGCATGTTTTCATCGAGGAAAACCAGGTCGAAATGCTCCTTGCCAAAAGCTTCCAAAGCATCATTTCCGTTGGTGAAAGTGGTTACATGGTACCCTTTTTCGTTTAATAGTAGTATATGTGGTTTTAATAAGTTGATCTCATCATCGGCCCATAGAATTTTGGTTTCCTGCATTATTGTTTATTATATGGTGTAAATAATATCACCAAAAAGGCTCAGGCCTTTTTAGTACGGATAAAAATAGCAATTTTTGTACCGTATAATTTTATTTTGCAGGTATTGAACAAAAAGAAAATAATAAACGATCCGGTGTACGGGTTTATAAACGTGCCATCAGCATTAATATTTGATTTAATATCACATTCTTATTTTCAGCGGCTGCGGTATATTAAACAACTGGGAATGACGCATCTTGTATATCCTGGGGCACTTCACACGCGTTTTCACCATGCAATTGGTGCTATGCACCTGATGAGTTTAGCGATTGAGGTCATCAGGAGCAAAGGCCATATCATCACTAAAGAAGAAGAAGAGGCGGCAACAATAGCTATACTTTTGCATGACATTGGCCATGGCCCTTTTTCTCACGCACTGGAGCATTCTTTGGTAAACGGAGTTAAGCATGAGGATATTTCCATGCTCATGATGGAGAAGTTAAATGTCGAATTCAGCGGACAGCTAACCCTGGCCATCGCTTTATTTAAGGGGGAATATCCCAAAAGGTTCCTGCATCAGCTCATCTCCAGTCAGCTGGACCTGGATAGGATGGACTACCTGAACAGAGACAGCTTCTTTACAGGGGTAAGTGAGGGGGTCATCAGTTTCGACCGGATCATTAAAATGTTCAATATTATAGACGACAACCTGGTTATTGAAGAGAAAGGTATTTATTCCATAGAGAAGTTTTTGATTGCGCGCCGGCTGATGTACTGGCAGGTTTACCTGCATAAAACCGTAATTGCCGGCGAACAGCTGCTGGTAAAGATCCTTAAACGGGCAAAAGAGCTTGCTTTTAAAGGGAAGGACCTGTTTGCTACGCCCGCATTGAAACACTTTTTGGAGAACAATATTTCTGAAAGATTATTTTTTGAAGAAGAGATCCACCTGATGCAGTTTGCGAAGCTGGACGACCAGGATATTTTTGCTTCGGTGAAAGTCTGGGCGGAGGATGACGACCGTATCCTGGCGTTGTTATGCCAGATGCTTGTTAACCGTAATCTGTATAAAATTGAGATGACCAATGAGCCGCAGGAGGAAGAAAGGCTGCAAATGATCAGGGAGGATGCGGCTTTGACGCTGGGTATTACCATGGAAGAGGTTTCTTATTTTGTTTTTACCGATGTAATCATGAACCGGGCATACAATGCTGCCGGCGGGAGCAGTACAATCAGCATCTTATTAAAAGATAGCAGTACAATAGACATTGCTAAGGCATCGGATTTATCAAACCTGGAGTCGCTAGATAAGACGGTAAAAAAACATATCTTATGTTACCCAAGGATTATTTAGCATTATTTAACAAAATAATCGAAAATTTATCCCGTTTTTTAGTTTTTAAATTAAAGCGGACAATTAACAGGTTGAGATAATTTGTTCATATCAATTTAACATTTAACTTTGTAGAATGCAATTTACTGCCAAGCAGATAAGCGACTTTTTAAATGGAGCGATTGAAGGAGATGAGACAAGTACAGTTTCGGAGCTTTCAAAAATAGAAGATGGTAAAAAAGGGACGTTATGTTTTCTATCAAACCGGAAGTACGAAAATTATATCTACTCAACGCATGCCTCCGTGGTCATCGTTGGTGAAGACTTTGTGCCCTCACAGCCTGTCACTTGTACGCTGGTAAGGGTTAAAGATCCATATAGTGCGTTTTCTGTTCTGTTGGAAAAATATAATGAAGCACTGAACCAGTATACAGAACAGACAGGCATTGAACAGCCTTCTTTTGTTGACCCTACAGCCAAAATTGGTAAAAATGTCTTTATTGGGGCATTTTCTTATATCTCTGCCGGCGTGGAAATAGGCGACAATACTAAAATCTCACAGCAGGTTTTTATTGGGCAGGATTCAAAAATTGGCGAAAAATGTACTTTCTATCCAGGTGTAAAGATCTATAACCGCTCAGTTATAGGCTCCCGTGTGATGATTCATGGCAATACCGTTATTGGCAGCGATGGTTTCGGCTTTGCGCCTCAGCCTGATGGCACCTACTCAAAAATTGCGCAGATAGGAAACGTAGTGATTGAAGATGATGTTGAAATAGGCGCTAATACCGCTATTGACCGCGCTACAATGGGCTCCACATTTATCAGAAAAGGGGTGAAGCTGGATAACCTGATCCAGATTGCCCATAATGTCGATGTTGGCGAGAATTCTGTTGTCGCCGCGCAAACGGGGATTTCAGGAAGCTCTAAGGTTGGCGAGAAGTCTGTTATCGGGGGGCAGGTTGGTATTGCAGGGCACTTGTCGCTTGCTAGAGGTACCCAGATCGGAGCGCAGGCGGGAATTAATTTTAGCACTATTGAAGAAAATAAACAATGGCACGGCTCTCCGGCACAGCCGCTGCGTGACTGGATGAGGGCATCTGTACTTTTTAAACAGTTGCCCGGAATCGTTAAACGCATATCCAATTTAGAGGCGGAAATAAAAGAAAATGCTAACCAAAAAGAATTTAGTACCACACCAAAACAATAATGAACGTTAAACAAAAAACTATAAAAAGTGAGGTTTCTGTAGAAGGCGTTGGCCTGCATACAGGCGCAATGGTCACCTTAACTTTTTGTCCGGCACCAGAAAATCACGGATTTAAATTTCAGCGTGTCGATTTACCTGGGCAGCCAGTGGTAGATGCCGACTGTGATAATGTTACTGATACAGCAAGGGGGACAACAATTACACAGAACGGAGCAAGTATCAGCACTGTGGAGCATGTAATGGCTTCTTTGGTGGGTATGGACCTTGATAATGTTTTAATGAAGCTTGATGGACCGGAAACGCCTATTATGGACGGTAGTGCTATCTTGTTTGTTGAAGCGCTTGAACGTGCAGGTGTAGTTAGCCAAACTGTTGACCGTGAATATTTTCAGATTCCTCATAACATTACTTATACTGAATCTGACCGTAAGGTAGAGATTGTAGCTATGCCGCTTGATGATTACAGATTTACCTGTATGATCGACTATAATTCGCCTGTATTGGGCAGCCAGCATGCTGTTATTTCCAGTATTGCCGAATTTAAGGATGAGATCGCCTCGTGTCGCACTTTCTGCTTCCTGCATGAGCTGGAATATCAGTTGTCGCATAACCTCATTAAAGGGGGCGACCTGAACAATGCCATCGTTATCGTAGATAAGGCAGTGACCAGGGAGGAATTAGACCACCTTGCGAAGATCTTTAAAAGGGAAAAAATTGAAGTGGCACCTCAGGGAATCCTGAATAATATGGAGCTGCGCTATCAGAATGAGCCTGCCCGTCATAAGTTACTGGACATGATCGGCGACCTTGCGCTAGTGGGTATGCACTTAAAAGGACATATTATGGCAGCCAGGCCAGGGCATGCTGCAAATGTAGCCTTCGCTAAAAAAATTAAAGCGGCTATCAAGAAAGAAAAGAACAAGAAAATACAAAAAGTATATGATCCATCTGTAAAGCCGCTCTACGATGTGATGCAGATCATGGAGATTTTACCGCACAGACAGCCTATGCTATTCATTGACAAGATCCTTGAATTGTCTAAGACACACGTTGTAGGGGTAAAAAATGTAACGATGAATGAGGAGTTCTTCAGGGGTCACTTCCCTGGTGCGCCGGTAATGCCCGGGGTTATTCAGATTGAGGCTATGGCTCAGACCGGTGGTGTACTGGTTTTGAGTACTGTGCCTGATCCGAGGAATTATCTCACTTATTTCCTGAAAATTGATAAAGTAAGGTTTAGGGCCCAGGTGTTACCTGGCGATACTATAGTTTTCAGATGCGACCTGATGGAACCTATTCGCAGGGGCATCGCACAAATGAAAGGTGTGGGCATGGTAGGAGATAAAATTGTTGTAGAGGCCGAAATGATGGCACAAATTTCAAAAGTTAAAGAAAGCGATCGCGTATCATGATTCAACCCTTAGCATATATACATCCGGATGCAAAAATTGCGGATAACGTTATTATAGAGCCTTTTGCAGTTATCCACAAGGATGTTGTCATCGGCGAGGGTACCTGGATAGCCTCTAATGTGGTCATCATGGATGGTGCGCGGATAGGTAAAAACTGTCGCATTTTCCCCGGATCGGTGATCTCGGGTGTTCCGCAGGACCTTAAATTTGCCGGGGAGGTGACTACAGCTGAGATTGGTGACAATACCACCATCCGGGAATGTGTGACCATCAACAGGGGCACGAAAGATAAATGGAAGACCGTGATTGGGAGTAACTGCCTTATTCAGGCTTATTCACATATTGCGCATGATTGCGAAGTGGGCGATTATTGTATCTTTTCTAACAGTACAACCTTAGCGGGCCATATCACTATCGGTGATTATGTTGTGCTGGCTGGGCTTGTTGCCATCCATCAGTTTGTTAAAGTGGGCTCGCATGCGTTTGTGACCGGTGGATCGCTGGTACGGAAGGATGTACCACCTTATGTGAAGGCGGCAAGGGAACCTCTTTCTTATGTAGGGATCAATTCTGTGGGACTGAGAAGGCGCGGGTTCTCTTCTGAGAAGATCAACGAAATCCAGGAAATCTACAGAGTACTGTTTGTAAAACATAACAATGTAACCAAAGCATTGGATAAGATAGAGGCCGAATTTGCGGCTACGGAAATCAGGGATGAAATCGTTGACTTTGTACGTAATTCCAATCGTGGCATGATGAAAGGCTTTGGCTCAGGGAGCTAACCATTTTAATCATGAGGATTGATTTAAAAGATGCCGGCAGAAGGTTTAATCAGGAGTGGATTTTCAGGAATTTCACTTACTCATTTCACTCTGCCGGTAAATATGCAATACTGGGGCCAAACGGCTCGGGTAAATCAACGCTGTTAAGTGTTATTTTGGGCGCTTTAGCGCCATCTGAAGGTACGATCAGCTATGCTGATGGATATGACATTGCCGTAGAGCAGATCTACAGGTATATCAGCTTTGCTGCTCCTTACCTCGATCTGGTAGAAGAGTTTACACTGCAGGAAACGATCGATTTCCATTTTAAATTCAAACAGTTCCACCCTGATATAGACGCTGTACAGCTAATGGACCTTCTGGGGTTGGCAAAATCGCAGGATAAAGCCCTGAAGTATTTTTCTTCTGGCATGAAACAGCGTACAAAGCTGGCGCTGGCCTGCTGCACTAATTCGCCTTTGCTATTCCTTGACGAACCCACGTCGAACCTGGATAAACAGGGGATGATATGGTACCATGAACTGATAGAAAAATTCAGTGCTGGCAGGATCGTATTGGTAGGCTCGAACCAGGAAAATGAATATTCTTTCTGTGACCATCTCATCCAGGTCATGGATTTTAAAGAACAGTAATCTGTCTCAGAATTGCAAGGAGATTGTCACGAATCAGCCCTCAAATCGCTTATTGAAATAAATTGCAATTTACTATTGCAGGACTCAATAATTGTTTTTACCTTTGCGGCACGAAATAGGGCTACTTGTTCTGCCTGCATTTCGCTGAAAAATTTATCGGTAGGGCAATATAATATTACTTATCTATAAGCGTTTCATTATCGCTGACAGCGTTAGAAAAAGGTGTTATAAAAAGCAAAATGGCAAAAGCATCAGAAATAAAAAGTGGTAATATCCTTCGTTTCAATGGAGAATTAGTTGCTGTGGAAGAATTGATCCACCGTACTCCTGGAAACTTAAGAGCATTTTACCAGGCCAAAATGCGAAACATTAAAACTAGCAAGCTAGTGGAGTACCGTTTCCGTACAGACGAAGAAGTAACGATCTGCCGTGTGGAAACAAGTGATTATCAGTACCTTTATGAGGACGGTGACTTCCTTGTAGTGATGGATAATAACACCTTTGAGCAGTTTAATATTACCAAATCATTGTTTGGTGAATCTATTAAATTCTTAAAAGAAGGAATGAATGTAATTATCTCTTTTGAAAGTGACGAGCCTATTATGGCACAGACACCTTCACATGTGGAACTGGAGGTTACATATACAGAGCCAGCTGTAAAAGGCGATACTTCTACAAGTGCACTGAAATATGCAACAGTAGAAACAGGAGTAGAAATTAGAGTGCCAATATTCATCAATCAGGGAGATAAAATCCGGGTAGATACACGTACTGGCGATTACATAGAAAGAGTAAAATAAGAATTTTCATAGTTTAGTTTTAGGTTTAGGTTGATTTTGGCTTCGGAGTGGTTCCCGAAGCCATATTTTTTTAAGGCATAATTTTTATCTTCGTGCAGCAAAAAGAAATATGAACAAGGCAGAGCTCAGGAAACAGGAAATGACACGCAGAAATGCACTCAGTCAGGAGGAACAGACGCTGTTCAATGAAAAACTATTATATCAGTTTACTACGTTAGATTTCGCTCAGGTACAGGTGCTGCATTTGTTTCTGCCTATTGCAGAAAAGAATGAGCCTGATACTTTTATGCTGATCAGATGGCTGAAGGATCATCATCCTGAAATCCAGATCCTGGTGCCCCGGGCAGATTTCAAAACCAACCTGATGACACACCATCCCTATAAGAGCGAAGAATACCTGCAGAAAAACCTGTTTAATATTCTGGAACCTGTGCAGGATGAAACCCATGCCGGAAAGATAGATATGGTAATTGTGCCCCTGCTGGCATTCGACAGCCGTGGATATAGGGTGGGTTATGGGAAAGGCTTTTACGACCGTTTTCTGGGAAATCTGGATACACTGAAAGTAGGGGTTTCTTTTTTTGAAAGCGTGGATAACATTGCTGATACCCACGCTGATGATGTCAGGCTTGACCTGTGTATCACTCCTGAAAAAATTATCAGGTTTACTGTTTAAGCTGCCGCCGATACTTAATCCCCGATCTCTACCAGGATTGGGCAATGATCTGAATGTACAGCATCAGGTAGTATTTTTACCGTTTTTAACCGCTCTAGCATCGGCTGCGTAGCTAAATGATAGTCGATACGCCATCCCAGGTTCTTAGCTCTGGAATTTGCCCTGAAACTCCACCAGGTATATTGGTGCGGGTCCTTATTGAAATACCTGAAGGTGTCTATAAAGCCGCTTTCCAGGAATAATCCCATCCATTCTCTTTCTTCGGGCAGGAAACCGGAAGAGTTCGCATTGGATTTCGGATTATGAATGTCCATCGCTGTATGGCAGATGTTATAATCGCCCGAGATGATCATGTTGGGGTGGATGGTACGCAGTCCTTTGATGTAGCCTTCAAAGAAGGTCATAAATTCATACTTTTTAGCCTGTCTGTCGTCGCCCGACGAGCCGGAAGGTAAATATACACTCATAAGGGAAAACGTGTCAAAATCTGCTCTTAAAATGCGTCCTTCCTTATCTATCCATTCCTCGCCACAACCGTATTCAACATGATTGGGCTTGATCTTTGTCAGGATGGCCACACCACTGTACCCTTTTTTCTCCGCACTGAACCAGTAGTGATGATACCCCAGTTGTTCTATCAGTGCAATGATTTCCGGGATTTGAACGGGCATGGCTTTTACTTCCTGCAGACAGATCATATCTGCATCTGTCGCCTGCAGCCATCCAAAGAAGTTCTTTGTGGTTGCCGAACGGATACCATTGACATTATAGGATATTATTTTCATAAGTGTGTCTTGTTTTTAAAGGTAATGAAGCTATCACGATTTTATTTGTACTTCTTTATGTGAGCTGCAGAATCATGATGGTTTCATGAGCTCATCCTGTTCTTTTAGCAGGTACCGTGACCGGATTTGAATTATGCTGCAATTTTAAGATTATACTTCTTTTCCATCTTTTTTGCTGCTCTTCGTTTCAGCAAGGATACTTCCATTTTTACATCTGTTTTCGGACGGTCATTGGTATCTGTGGGTACCACTGCTATGCTGTCGATAAGGTTCATCCCCTCAATTACCTGTCCGAATACCGTATAATTTCTATCCAGATGAGGTGATCCTCCAGTTTTTTTATAGACTTCGCGCTGCCATGCCGGGATTTTAAAGTGCAGTCTTTTCATTTCCATGGTGTCCAGCTTTGCATCGCTGAAGGTTTTACCCTGTACAATATAGAACTGGCAGCCACTGGATGCTTTCGCTGGGTTATCTTCCCTGGCGGCTCCCAATGCACCTTTCTGATGGAAAAGACTATCACTAAATTCTGCAGGGATAGTATACCCTACATCACCATTGCCCAGTTCCTTGCCGGCAGTGGCATTTCTGGAATCCGGATCGCCACCCTGGATCATAAAAGCGTTGATCACACGGTGAAAGAGGGTGCCATTAAAAAAACCTTTTTTAGTGAGCTTTACAAAGTTGTCACGGTGTTTTGGGGTCGCATTATAAAGCATGATGATACATTCTCCTTTATCGGTTTTAATCCTGATGAACTGATGTTTAGGTTTCGCTGCAAATGCGGAGATAAAGAATAAAGAAAGGAAGAGTGTAAAGATTTGTTTCATCATTTGTTTTTTTGTTTCTCAATTGTTCGATAGTGCCTTTGATGATTAAAATTAGTATAACCCAGCCTGCCCGATGCCAATTTAATTACGACGGGGTTCAAATGTAATGCGGTATTGAAGACAAAGTTAATACAGAATTTTGCTTTTTTTATAAATTTATAATTAGCTTTGCTTACGGATGAACCTTAAGCAAAAAATAGCACTTGGACTGTGTGCCTTTTACCTGATCAGCGTAATTGGTGTTGCATTGAGTCTGCATTTTTGCGGAGGTAAGTTATCTGCAGTACACTTCACTGAAGTGGCCCATTGTAAAGGCTGCAAAGCAGAAAAAACGGTTAAAGCTGATAACTGTTGTAAAAATACTACCATAGATGCTAAAATTAAAGACAGTCACCAGTCTGGCTTTAAGGTTGAGCTGCCTAAAAATTATAGCATCCAACTATTTCTTACCCCTTTTCTTTCGGAGATTGCAGAACGCATCCTTCCACATTTTTTCAGTAAAACCAAAAAGGAGGCCCCACCGCTTTCTGCGCGACTCTCGCTTTACGCCTATAATTGCGTTTTCAGGAATTAAATCAGGATTATAAATTGATCTCGCTGCAGGATATACCTGTAGTACCTCATGCGTTTAAAACATGCCGTTTTATCCGCCAGAATGATTCAAATACTTCCTGAATTACTTTAGGAAATCCGGTATTGCCTGTATCATACAAGAACTACAATAAGCCAAATTTTAATGTCTGCCTTGAGGAGCTTCCTGGAAGAAAAACCACTTAATGGTGCCTCCTATTTGGATGCATCAACAGTACAGGGCACTATTAACAGCAGGACGCGTATTGACCTGGGTATAGGTCCCAGGTAGCCGAGGATATGGCTGGGCTGGAATACCAAAAATATGTACGTTCTACGTACGGAGTTTAACTTTTTTAACATTTTATAATACATACAGATCATGAACAGATTAATTTTATTGATGACCCTGATTTCAGGTGTTTTCGTACAGCAGAGTAATGCACAACAAACCGTACCGGCGAAGTTTAATGTAAGCCTGGACAAATATTACGTTCTTAAAAATGCACTTGCTGCAGATAAAGGCCCTGCCGCTCAGCAGGCAGCAGTGGCACTTGCAGCGGCAGTTAAAGATGTACCACACAAAGGATTTGCTACCGATCAGCAGCACATGTTGTGGATGAAAGAGTCGGCAGCAATACAGCAGCAGCTAAGTCTCATCGCCGGCAGCAGCGATTTAAAAGTCCAGAGGAAGAGCTTTGAACAGGTAAGCAGCTCATTTGTTACGCTTGCAAATGCCTTAAAGCTGAATAATAAAGCCGTTTTCGTACAGTATTGCCCTATGGCCAAAGCCAGCTGGTTAAACGAGGTGAAGGATGTTCAGAATCCTTATTATGGAAGCATGATGTATGACTGTGGTTCGGTAACGAGCACTTTAGTGAAGAAATAGTATTTCTTACCATACATCAAGAACAGCAGTTGATTTGTTGGGTAATTTTGCAATGAAGAAATTCATCGGTCTGAAACCTTTAAAAGCTGACTGTGCTGGTTAGGCATCAGCAGTTTTACCGCTTCAATGCCGTTGAATAGCAAAATATTAACCTGAAATCGCCATGAGCATAAGCTAAAAAAAATACTCATGGTGGCTTCATAATCTTTTAAAATCAATATATTCTTATGAAAAAAGTATTTTTATTCTTTGTTGCCCTTACAATAAGCGCGGCATCATTTGCACAAACTAAGTGGTCTGTAGACCCTATGCACTCTTTTGTTAACTTTGAAGTTAAGCACATGGGTATTTCCTTCGTTGATGGCTCGTTCAAGAAATTTGAAGGAACAATTGACGCCGCTAAACCGGATCTTACTGATGCAAAGATCAACTTCACTGTTGATGTAAACAGTATCAATACTGACGTTGAAATGCGTAATAATCACCTGAAGACGGATGATTTTTTCAATGCAGCAAAATATCCAACAATGACTTTTGTAGGTTCTTCTTTCAAAAAGCTAAAAGATAATAACTATGAGCTGAGCGGTAAACTGACTATCCGTGACGTAACTAAAGATGTTAAATTTGCTGTTGTTTATGGTGGCACCGCTAAAGATCAGCAGTCTAACACTAAAGCAGGCTTTAACGCTACAACAATTATCAATAGATTAGATTATAATATTAAATACGATCCAACAGGTATGGGCGTAGCTAAGGATGTTAAAATTACCTTGAACCTGGAATTTGTTCAGGCAAAATAAATAAAATAAAAATGGGATGGGGTTGCAGGAGTATTTAATGCTTTTGCAACCCCATTTTTAATATAGGACAAATTATGGCGAACCTATCAGAAATTAAAAATCTAACAGCAACACTGCCTGTAGAAGGAGCATTGATGCCTGTTTTGTTTATCGGGCACGGATCGCCCATGAACGGTATTGAGGATAACGAGTTTAGTCAGACCTGGGCTGCTATGGGACAGACTATGCCTGTTCCAAAGGCCGTAATTGTAGTTTCGGCACACTGGTTTACCAGAGGTACCGCCGTTACAGCGATGAACTTCCCAAAGACCATACATGATTTCGGAGGTTTTCCGCAAGCTTTGTTCGATGTGCAGTACCCTGCTCCCGGTAATCCGGCGCTTGGGGCAGAAACGGCAGAGCTGATTAAGGGTACGCCGGTAACGCTGGATCATGACTGGGGACTGGACCATGGTGCATGGACTGTATTGCAGCACATGTTCCCTAAGGCAGATATCCCTGTATTGCAGCTGAGCATTGATTATACCAAAACACCCAAGGCACATTATGACCTGGCAAAAGAGCTCTATCAGCTGCGGCGTAAGAGCGTATTGATCATGGGAAGCGGCAATATGGTCCATAATCTGCGGATGCTGAGCTGGGAGATGATGGATGGCGGCGGGTACGACTGGGCATTAGAGATCAATGATCAGTTTAAACGGCTCATTCTCAATCAGGATCATCAGCCATTAATAGGCTGGGAGAGCTTAGGCAAGGCTGCTGCCCTCGCTATCCCGACACCAGAACATTATTTGCCATTATTGTACACCTTAGGCCTGCAAAATGCAGCAGAAGAGGTTGCTCTATTTAATGATAAGGCCGTAGGAGGCTCCCTGACTATGACATCTGTCCGCATTGGCTAACATAGTTTTTATCTATGACGGCATCAATATTAATGATCTTCAATTACCTCAAAACGGTTGTTTGGCGATCGGCGGCGGCGTATATTTGCGGAACGAAAACAACAAGATATTATGATAAACATAGGTGAACAATTTCCGTCATATTCTAAACCAGCTGTAGTAAGTATAGAAAAAGGTAAAGAATTTGAAACATTAACTTCCGATACTTTAGTAAATGAAAACAACGAATGGACTTGCATGTTCTGGTGGCCAAAAGATTTTACTTTCGTTTGCCCTACAGAAATAGCTGAGTTTAATGCTAATTATGGTGAGTTCCGTGACCGTGATACTGTATTAATCGGCGCTTCAACAGATTCAGAAAATGTGCATTTAGCATGGAGACATAACCATGATGATTTACGTGGTTTAAAATTCCCTATGCTAGCTGATACTTCTAAATCATTAGCCGAAGCTTTGGATATCCTTGAGCCAACAGAAAAAATCGCATACCGTGCTACATTTATTATTGACCCACAAGGAATTATTCGTTGGGCAAGTGCAAATGACTTAAGCGTAGGCCGTAACGTTAAAGAAGTTTTAAGAGTACTTGATGCTTTACAGACAGATGAACTTTGTCCTTGTAACTGGCAAAAAGGCGAAGCTACTTTAGTAGTTTAAAATATGTTCTGTAATAGAGTCCCTGTAAATGCATTTTGCAGGGACTTTTTTTATCCGGATTTATCCAGAAAAACCGGCATGTGTATGCTGCTCCTGAGCAGCAATGAATACGCTTATGCTCGCTTTATAGCTGATAAATTACAATATTTACTGAAAAAATATCCTAATGAGCGAAATTACTGAAACCATACAAGAATTGTTAGCTATTGTAGGCTTAGATGCCGAGTATAGAAATGAAAGTATCCATTTATTGGAAAAAGGCAATTCAAGATACGTAAGAGACTTAAAATTAAACTTTACCAGCACGCTAAGTTCATCACATCTGTCTGAAAAAGAATGTGCACTGGTTGCTTTAAGCATTGCGGTAAATAACAATAACAAAGTGCTTATTGAGTTTTATGAAAAAGAGGCACTGGCAAAAGAAGCGAGTGCAGAAGACATTGCTGAGGCCGTAGGCTGTGCTTCTTTATTAGCACTGAATAACGTGTTTTACCGTTTCCGTCATTTTACAGGAAAAGAGAAATATACGCAAATCCCGGCCCGTGTGCGCATGCAATTAATGAGCAGCCCTGTTACAGGTAAAGAGTTCTTTGAGTTGATGAGCCTTGCTGTTTCGGCCGTTAATGGCTGCGAAATGTGTGTGAATGCACATGAGAAATCAATTCTGGCTTTAGGCGCAACAGAAGAGCGTGTTTTTGACGCTGTACGTATTGCTTCTATCGTAACCTCAGCCGGAAAAATTATTTATTAATAATCAGTTCCTTTAATGAATAAAGGCGACCTCTCATCGGGCCGCCTTTTTTTATCTGTTATAATGGCTGTTATTATGCCAGAAAGATGTTTATAAATTGCTTTTAAGCTGAGTTTCTTCCGGCATTTACAATTCCATAAACTGTTCTTATCGCTAACTTCTCATACGACTGCAGTTCCAGTTCGCTTAACTCGTGCTGCATTTTTTCAAGTGCATAATGCTGGATAAGTACCAGTGGTAGCACAATCTTCTCACGCACAGCGATAGATCTCTTCTCTACCGGATAATTTTGCATCAATGCCGTATGCCCGGCCAGCTTGAGCAGCATTTCTTTAGCCGTTTCATATTCATTATAAAGCATCTTCCAGAAATCACCGTATACAGGGTCTTTTGCAAAATGGGCAGTAATAGAAAAATCAGATTTGCTCATAGACATCATACAGTTATCGATAATGGTTTTAAAATAACCCGATTGCTGATAGGTCTTCACAATAGCATCCCAGTTTCCATTGGCTTCCTGATTTTTTAATGCCGTACCTACGCCGTAAAAGCCAGGGATATTTTGTTTCAACTGTCCCCATGAGGTCACAAAACTAATTGCCCGTAAATCTTCCAGGCGTAATTTCTCTCCCGAGCTTCTTTTTACAGGCCTGCTGCTGATCGTGATTTTAGACAATAAGCTGAGTGGTGAAAAGCGCTCCAGGTAGGTTAAAAACAAAGGATGTTTTCTTAAGGCTACAAAGCTGTCAAAGCTGTCTTTTGCCATTACATCCAGCACATCCTTGTGGAATGGATCGAGCAATATATTATGTTGCTCCTTAATGCTGGAAGAAATCCCTGCGTTGATCAGCTGTCCGATATTGAATCCTGCACTGGCTATTGATCCGTATTGAGAGCTGATCGTCTGGCCTTGTATCGTTAACTGGATATGTTTATTTGCTATTTCTTTACCCATGGAAGCATAGAACCGGTGAGTTTTACCTCCCCCTCTTGAAGGTGGGCCTCCGCGGCCGTCAAAAAATGCCAGTTGTATATTGTGCTTTGCTGAGATAGCCGTTAACCCGACTTTGGCGTTAAAAATAGACCAGTTAGCCATTAAATACCCGCCATCTTTGGTACTGTCGGAAAAGCCGAGCATAATATCCTGTTTGTTGCCCCTGCTCTCCAGGTGTTTCCTGTAAAAAGGATGCGCATATAGGCGTTCCATAATTTCTGCTGCTCCTTTAAGATCATTTACGGTCTCAAATAAAGGTACAAAATCTACTGTAAGCTGGCTTTCATCCCATCCGTTCCACAAGAAGAGCTCTATCAGCTGAAGGATATCACTTGCCTGTTGCGTATTGCTGATAATGAACCTGTGGCAGGCCAGTTCTCCGTTAGAACCCTGGATCTCTTTTACTTTTCCAATCGTTTCCAGTGTGTCGGTGATCAATGCGTTAGGCTCACCTGTATAGCTTAATTTAGCACTTTTAAAAGATAGCTGGCTGATTTTTTCATCCTCCGTCAGCTCATCGTAGTTTTCAGGGAATAAAGAGACAATAGGCTTGCTTTGTCTGCAGTAAGCATGGGTTTCCCTGAGCACACTGCTGTCCTGTCTGATATCGAGAGATGCAAAATGACTGCCGAAAAGCTCTACTTTGCGCAACAAGTCATCCACAAGATCTGCAAATAATCCGTCGTGCGACTCAATAAGCGTGGTTTTAATCAGGTTCAGGTTTTCAATCAGGAAGGCCGATATATTTTCCGGTACCACATTAATATCGAATGCATTTTTATACAAAACCTCCTGTACTTTAAGCACAGTTTCTTCAACACCTCTGAAGGTAATTCTGCGTTTCAGCTTTCTGAAGTCCCTGTAATAGCAGCGGAATAAGATCTGGCGCAGCATTTTAGATACCTGCAGGGTATCCTGAGCATGTACATTAGGATTTCCGTCCCTGTCGCCCCCAGGCCAGAACCCAAGCTCCACTACTTTTCTGGAAAGGATATCGAATTCTTTCAGGTCATTGTCAACTTCTGACTGGATATTTGCCGCGGCAAAATAGAATACATTTTCCAGGAACCAGGCGAGGCTTAGCGCCTCATCTATTGGCGTAGGTGATTTTTTATTAAAGAATGGCGTTTTTCCCAATTGCTGCAGCAGCTGGTTGATGGTAACGATATCATTTATTTTTATGGCCGATGTAAGGTCTGTAATAATCGACAGGACAGTTCCGGGGTAAAATTGGGTAGGATGAGCTGTAAGCACTAAGCGGAGTGAGAAATCTTTGATCAGCTCCTCTATTTTTGCATGGAGTTCAGGATTAAATTCACTCTTTTTCAACATTAAACGGAGTGGATGCTGGTCGTCATCAACATTTAATTTGCTGAAAGAAGCGTCTTCAACCGCATCAAACAACACTACCTGGCGCTCTATATATTGTATAAACCGGAACAATAAATCTATCACGTCCTTCGATCCGCCTACCTGGGTATACTTATCAAAAAAGGTATTAATTATTTCGGTTGGTGCCTGATGGTTCTTCACTCCATCTTCGCAATGCTTAATAAAAAGTGGCAGTAAAGTGCCTGTGTCCTTTATTTTGTAAAAAGGTAGGGTTAAGAACAGGCTATTATACAATTCAAATCTAGAGACAACCTCATTACTGAAAATAGATTCTCTCTGGCCCGTTACACGTGGTTTCTGCATCATATCGTTTAGAAATTTTTCGTGCTCAAGCTACCAAAAATGAAGCTAACATCGATGAAATAATGTTAATAAATTTATTTTGGATTGAGTGTAAATAAATTTAAATTGCTTGCATAAAGGTTTTCTATAATTTAAAAGGTACTGGTCGTTTATTGTGTAGTAAACGATCATCAATCATGATTTTTTTGAACAAAAAAGCCGTTAAGATTTTTCTTAACGGCTTTTTTAATACAATATGCTCTACTGTGAAGGATTTTTAGTGTACATCTGCAGGAATGTTTACATTCTTTTTGAATTTCTGTAGATAAAGCAAAGGGATAGAGAATAATAATACTAAACCTGCCACCCAGAAAGCATCGGTATAGGTTAAAAGTAATGTTTGTTTCATTAAGGTGCCTTCAATGGCTTTTGTTGCCATCATTTTTGCGTCCAGATAAGAATATCCCTTACTCATAAAATTACTGATATAAGCGCTGAAACGCTGCGTAAAAGCAGGGTTATAGTCATTAATATTCGTCAGCAGGTTACTTCTGTGGAAACCCTGACGTGTATGTATCATTGTAGTCAGTGCAGCTATACCAAAAGATCCGCCTAGTTGTCTCATCATATTGTTCAATCCTGAACCCTGGCCAATCTCTGCACCCTTCAGGTCTTGTATAGCCAGCGTGGTTAAAGGAACAAACAATAAGGCCATACCAACACCTCTGATCACTAGCGGCATGAAGAAATCGCCTGTGCCTGATGACAATGTTGAATTGCTGAGCATGGTACAGAATACGAAGAACAGGAACATACCTATAGTAGCCATAAATTGAGCAGGGATTCCTTTTTTCAGGAATATCCCGATGAATGGCATCATGATAATGGTGCATACTCCGCCCGGAAATAGAATTTCACCGGTTTGCAGCGGAGAGAAGCCCAGTAGATTCTGGCAGAATACCGGAAATACGAACACAGATCCGTAAAGGCCGAAACCCAGCACGAATGAGGTGATCATACCTACAGAGAAACTACGGTGGCGCATAATCTTGAAATTGACAATAGGATGGTCTGTGGTCATCTCCCGCCAGATAAAGAGCAATAGCCCGAAAACAGATGTTACTGCTAAGGCCGTAATATATGGCGTGCTGAACCAGTCTTCACTTTCTCCTTTTTCCAGTAAAGTCTGCAGACTTCCGACAGCAATAGCCAATAAGCCAATACCCCACCAGTCGACCGGTTTACCCTGCCCGTCCCTGGGCGTCGTCTTTATAAAGGTAAACGTACAGTACGCTGCGAGAATCCAGACGGGAATATTTACATAAAATATCCATGGCCATGAGCTGATATCGAGAATATATCCACCAATGGTAGGTCCGACGGTAGGCCCTACTACCGCTCCAAGCCCAAATAAAGCCGTAGCAATACCTACATCTTCACGCGGCCAGGTTTCCAGTAAGATCGCTTGCGCGGTAGCAATCAGTCCACCGCCCGCTATTCCCTGTAAAATACGGAATGCGATCAGCTCTTCAAGTGTAGTTGCGTTTCCGCAAAGAAAAGAGGCTATGGTGAAGACAATAATAGAAGTTAGAAAGTAATTTTTCCGTCCGAAGCGGCTGCCCAGCCAGCCCGACATGGGCAGGACGATCACATTCGCAACGGCATATCCGGTAGATAGCCAGGCCACATCCTCTAAGGTTGCACCCAGGTTACCCTGAATCTGAGGTAAGGCCACGTTTACAATCGTTGTATCAATCAGCTCCAGTAAAGAAGCTGTGATCACTGTAAACGTGATTACCCATTTTTTTAAACCTTGTTCGGCCATTTTATTTAGTCTTTTGTAATTACAGACACTTTAACACTCATACCGGGACGTAATTTTTCCAGCATTTCTTTTGAGGCTTTCAATTTAATTTTAACAGGTACACGTTGTACCACTTTAACGAAGTTACCCGTTGCATTGTCTGGAGGGAGCAATGATCCTTTAGCACCTGTAATAGGAGAGAAGTTATATACTGTACCTTCTATTTCCTGATCAGGGAAAGCATCAACTTCAACATTCACTTTTAAGCCTGCATGGATTTCTTCCAGTTGTGTTTCTTTAAAGTTGGCCGTCACATAAAGGCTGTTTTCATTTACAATAGAAAACAACGATTGTCCTGCCTGCACCAATTGTCCTTTCTGAACATTTTTCTTGGATACAATACCTGTAGCAGGAGCTTTAATGTCTGTATATGAAAGTTGCAGTTTTGCAAAGTCAACATCAGACTGGTGCAGAGAAACAGTGTTACTGCTTACAGCAAGCTGAGACTGAGTGGTACCTACTTGTTTTAAGGCAGCAGTATATTGGTCTTGTGCAGACCTGTAAGTAGCTTGTGCAACGTCTCTTGTTGCTTTGGCCTGGTCAAATTGCTGTTGAGTGATTGATCCGTCCTTTACCAGATTGGCATAACGGTCGAAATCTTTTTGTGCCTGCCATAATCTGACTTTAGCTGATTCAATGTTTGCTTTTGCTGTGCTCGTGTTAGCAGAAGTAGCAATGATTTCCGATTGTGATACACCTACACCGGCACTGGCACCTTTCTGTCCGGCCATTGCCTGCTCTAGTTTAACCTTGAAGTCCCTATCGTCTAAAGTTACAAGCGACTGTCCTTCTGTTACTTTAGTATTTTCTTCAAATTTGATCTCATTTACATAACCGCCAACACGGGCAACTACAGGACTGATATCACCATCAATCTGTGCATCATCGGTATCTACGTGTACACTATAATATAAATATTCTTTTACGCCGAATACGGCACCTATAACTAATAGTACTACTAATATTATAGGGACAATTTTACTTTTCTTTTTAGTTTCAATTGCCGCTTCTGTTGTTGGTTCTGTTGCCATTATAATTCTTTGTTATGATCTTATTGAGAAATTTTTCCTGTTGATTTTAATAATGTGTAGTACGCCAAACCTGCATCCGCTTTTGCGATTTCAAGGTTGATTTTCGACTGGTATAAGAGCGTTTCTGCGTCTATTCTGTCTATTGCTGAAGCTACATTGTTTTTATATTTCGATTCCAGTAACCTGTCATTTTCCGAAGCCTGCGCGATAGAGGTTTCCAGGATTTTGATTTTGCTCACTGCTACCTGGTAATCCTGGTAGTTTTTATTGATCTCCGTTTTCACACGGTCATTCTGGATTTCCTTTTGGATAACTACATTTTTTTGTTGTATCCTGGCATCATTTACCTTGTTCTTATTGGTCCATAGCGTACCGATATTCCAGGAAACTGTTGCGCCTAAAGTCATAGGGACAATATACTGGTGGTTTGGCGGTATAAAGTCGCCGCTTGGATTGATATAATATACATTCGCACCTACGCCTACTGTCGGCAGGCTATTTGCCTTAACCGATTTAATGTCAGTTTCCGCGACTTTATTACGTAAGTCAAGTTCTCTCAGCTCCTGGCGATTGGCTAAGGCCATGTCCATATAGGTATTTAGTGGTGTGACGGCCAACGCATCCGTTGTAGGGTCAGTAATTTCTATCGCTGTATCTTCCGGCAGGCCGAGCAGGATATCCAGGTTATAGTTAACAATCTTACGGTTGCTTTCGATCTCCAGTTGCGTAAGTGTAATATTTGCCTGTTGCAGCTGGAACCTGAGTACATCATTTTTAGTTACGATGCCCTGATCAAAAAAGCGCTGTGCCTGTTTCAGCTGGCTTGCTATAGCGGCAAGGTTCTGTTCAACCACTTTTTTGCTTTGTGCCACCTTGTATAAAGCGTAATAGGTATCTATCACGGCAAAGCTTACTTCCTCACTGCTTTTCTCCGCATCCAGACGGGCAACATCGGATAGTAATTTGGTAGATTCCCTGGCATATTTTAGTTTACCACCGCCGTACACCAGTTGTTCTACTGCTGCTGTTGCTAAATAAGCATTAGCTCTTTTAGGTAAATTAATCGCATCTGCATCACCGATAATCAGTTTGTTAGTTGGAATCTCCGCATGGTTGTAAATGAGGTTCACATTTGCCGTAGGCAGGGCATTATCTTTTACAATTTCCAACTGCGAAAGCGCCTGGTCTATCTTGTTCTGAGATAATTTGAGGTTCTTGCTGTTTTCAATTCCAAGCTGAATGGCTTCCTGGATCGTTAGTTTTTTAACATTCTGAGCATAGAGCATGCCCGGCAGCAGGAGAGCGAGAGCCAGACAACTCAGTTTAATTGTTTTGTGTATCATTTGTGGGGTGTTAAATACGTTTTTATCAAATCTTTTAGGTGGGCGATAACGCGCGCAGTCAAAACTGCTCTGTCTTTCGGGTTGGTAATATCCAGGACACTGTCGGCCGTAATTTTCGAAGGCATAGTAGCCACGCTTGAGATCGTTCCCATGATCGTAGCAATCAGCATTCTCACATCTACCTGCCTGAAGCTGCCGTCGGCAATACCCTCATTCATGATTTGCTCAATGAAAGTGAGATTTGATGACATGGCATCTTTTAATTTACAGAACATCTCCGGGCGCTGTGCTAAAGACAGCTCTCTGTGCATCATCTTGTGAAAGGATATGTTGCACATGATCCTTTGGGTGTAACGCTCAATTACTTGCATTAATTTCTCCAGCGGAGAAATTGATTCTTCATTGATGCTCACTAGCTGTGCATTGAAATCCTGGATTCTTTGATTCATAATATCAAGAAATACACCTTCTTTAGAGCCGAAGTAATAATTGATCATGGACATATTTGCACCCGATTCTTTTGCAATGTTCCGGGTGGATGTTCCTTCGTATCCCAATTCGGAAAACAGTATTTCAGCAGCTTTAAGTATGTTTGCTTTCTTATCGGGTTTCTCCATAACTGATTTGATGGAGCAAAATTAATCAATCGATTGATTAATTTATCATGAAATAATGTGACGGTCAACACAATTGACAGTTGTCTGACATTGATAAACGTCTATTAATCGATTTAGTAATTTAAGTATAAGTTTTTCATTATTATCAAATTGGTGTACTGATGTAAAAGCTAAGCCGAAAGAAAAGGCATAATCATCAGGTATTCCATTAATGTCCATCTTTGTCCAGCCTGAACTATGCCGGTTCTTCGGGATTATTATAATTTTTAACTTGCTTTAGCTTTTTTATCCATTTAGGGATAGATGTGGGTGCAGTTTAGTGAATGCAGGAAAATATGAATTTTGTTTTAGCCATTTGCCGGGAGGCTATGATAAATCTTGCCGGATTAATCTATTTTGAATTCCCCTCAGGTTGGGTTATTTAAAATAAATCAATATATTTGGGCTATAAGACATATTCAGATGATTAAAGAAGAAAATAGTAAGAGTTTCGATTGGGTATATTCCATTTTAGGGCTGTTCTTTGGTGGTTTCACAGGAGCAGTAATTTCAGGGAGTTTTGGTTGGACGATATTAAGTGCGATTATAGGTTACCTGATTGCAGTTTGGTTTCTATATACACTTGTCAAAGGCCGTAAATACTAAAAACAACGAACAACCATGAAAATAGTTAAATTAATAGCTTTATTTGCCTTATTTGGTTTTGCTGCCAACGCACAAGACATTAAGTACCCTGCTCTTGATGCCAGCCCGGCTGATATTGCCTACTTCCCTGGAAAAGCAGCGATGGTGAAAAAAGGAGAAAAGTCTAACCCATTGATTAAAGTTATATATTCCCGCCCTTCTGTAAAAGGACGGGAGATCTTCGGTGTTTTAGAGCCTTTTCGTGAGGTGTGGCGCTTAGGAGCAAATGAAAATACTGAGATCAAGTTTTACAGGACAGTTACAGTAGGCAAAATAGTTATCCCAAGAGGTACTTATAGCTTATTTGCTATCCCAGACAAGAATAAATGGGTAATCATTTTCAATAAACAAACAGACCGTTGGGGCGCATATACTTATGATGCAACTTTCGACGTAGCGCGGGTAGAAGTTCCGGTTAAGCCATTGGACAATCCGGTAGAAGCACTGTCAATTGTTTTTACTGAGTTGCCAACAGGGGCTCGGATGAACATTGCATGGGATAAAACTTCCGTTGCAGTGCCATTTACGATCAATAAATAAATATAAAATAAATGACTGTATCATAAATCAGAGAGCACTGAAAATTTCCCTATTTATGAGTGACTCTTAAGAGCGATTAAGGAAAGCCTGTTTTTTCCTTAATCGCTTTTTTATTGACCGTAGTATGCTGAGCAGCACCTACGGATGAGCTGGTGCAGACATCGCCCAGTCATATCAAAGTTTTGATTCCATGTTTTTGCTCCGATCTTATACTGGTATTTTATTTTTTCCTGGTAAAAGGCCGTTCCTAAAATTGATCTGCTCCGGTGCTGTTCTGATTCTTATCCGTTGTTTTTTGGGATAATTGCTACTGTCAGCCTGCTGATACAGTTCATCTTTCCCCTGTCGTCATAGATCTTTATTTCACACACATGCGTTTTTGCGCCTCTGTGCAGCGGTTTACAAATACCTGTAACTTTCCCGCTTTTTACCGGACGCAAGTGGTTCGCATTGATCTCCAGACCTACGGCCTGGTAGCGCAGCGGATCGATGCACATATAAGAGGCAATGCTGCCCAGTGTTTCGGCAAGGACTACAGAAGCCCCGCCATGCAGTATCCCTGCTGGTTGGTGCGTACGCTCATCCACAGGCATAGTGGCCGACAAGGAATCTTCTCCTACTTCGGTAAATTGAATGTCTAATAATCCGCCCAAATGGTTCTTCGGCCGTGCATTAAGCTCTTCGGCTGTAAATTCAGTATACCAAATCATAACCTTAACTATAGATATCTTTCTTTAATTATCCTGGTATGATGAATCAAATGTCCTGCAATGACATATAAGAGCGCTCTCGCGCTGATCTGCCTCCCGGAAGCGGTGCCAATATGATCTAACTCGCCTTCCACTAAAGAACGGAACAGGTATAGGTTTGCTTTGCGCAGCAAGGAGAACTCTTCAGCAAAGCTGGACAGGCTCCTGTCAGAAAAATGTGCGTTTGCCACATACTCATCTTCATCGAAACCAGGGAGTGCCGCCTGCTCGTTTCTTGCAAAAGCAGTGAGACGATATACAAGTATTCTTTCGGTATCAATTGCATGACCTGCGAGCTCTTTGATCGTCCATTTGCCAGGCGCGTAGGCATAGTCACCCTTGTGTTCAAGGCTATTGATAAATTCAGGCCATTCTGTTGCCTGCATCTCCAGGACTTCCATTATATTGCCGCTTACCTGGTCAATATAGTTCTTTGCCCATTGCGGGTATTCATTAGGTTGAGGTTGGTTCATAAGTAAGACTGCTTTTTAGAATAATACGAAAGGTAGTGCCTTTCCCGATCTCAGATTCTTTCACAAAGATCTGGCCACTGTGGTAGTTCTCAATAATCCTCCGTGTCAGTGAAAGACCCAGTCCCCAGCCGCGTTTCCTTGTTGTATATCCCGGCTGGAATACAGTATCGAATTTAGATCTGGGAATCCCTTTTCCAGTGTCGGTGATATCAATGAATACTTCTTCTTT